>JBDSEW010000065.1:0-11848 GCA_039919825.1 Chitinophagales bacterium
AATACAACCGCCTTAGCATCAATCGCAATACCTCTATTGGTTATAACACCTGTTACACAGCCATTGGTAACTTTAAGCCCCTTGACCATGTCCTGAAAAAAATCCACATTGAGTGTACGCTCGAGCATCATTCTCCATTCATGCGCAAAAAGCATCCTGTCATTTTGCGTCCTGGGGCTCCACATAGCTGGTCCCTTTGAACGATTAAGCATTCGAAACTGGATAGCTGTCTTATCAGTCACAATTCCGGAGTAACCGCCCAAAGCGTCTATCTCCCGTACTATTTGACCTTTAGCAATGCCTCCCATGGCCGGGTTGCAGCTCATCTGAGCTATGGACTGCATATTCATTGTAATCAACAAAACACGGGAACCCATGTTTGCTGCCGCTGCTGCTGCTTCACAGCCAGCATGTCCTGCACCTACCACGATTATATCATAACTGGAAAACAAGGGGCACTATTGATTTTGATGAATTAAAATGATTTGAAGAATGCTGATATAACATTCAAAATTTAAAGATCAAAGATACGAAATGGGTAGGTTCAAAAGGATGCACATTGATTGTTTATTAATTGAATCAGGAATATTTTCCATTAACTGCTTCCCTCTTTTTAAAATTTTTACCTGTTTTCATTCCATTCGTTTCACGTGAAACTTCATTCCATTGCTTCGAAAAGAGTGAGATACTCCTCTTCCTTCCTGCGCATGATTCGTGTTGTTCTATTCGTTTTGTCTGAGTATCCTATACAATGCAACACGCCATGAATCATTACCCGTCTCAATTCCCTGGTAAATGTGGTTTTGAATTCTGAAGCATTCTCCCTAACCCTGGCAATACTGATGTATATTTCCGCTGAAAGCTTTCCTTTTACGGAATAGTCAAAAGTGATGATATCGGTATAAGTAGAATGATGCAGGAATCGTCGGTTCAATTTTAAAAGATATGCCGATTCACAAAATATATAACTGATTTCATCTACTTCCCGGCGTTCGAGAAAAGCTACAAGGAGTATCCATTTAACTATTTTTTTTTGCCTGGGTAACAAAAATTTCTGTACCTGGTAATCAAAGGAGATCGCCATCTTAACCTCTTAGAAAGGTGATCACCACTTTTCTGCCACCTTCGCAGAATTCTAATCGGTCGGCGAGGTTACGCATAAGAAAAATACCCCTGCCTGTCGGTTTATCAAGATTTTCAATGGCAGTAGGATCCTTCACTTCTAAATCGTTAAATCCAACTCCCTGATCTTCAATACAAAAGACCAGCTCCTTCTCCAGTTTTTCCACGCTTATCTTTACCTTCTTTTGTGGATCAGATTGATTGCCATGGAAAATAGCATTATTTACTGCCTCACTAAGGGAGACAAGTATATTGGCTTCAGCTTCCTCACTCAACCCGAGTTCTGCTTTCAACTCTTCTACCAGTACTTCAATAAGATTTATATTCTCGGGAACTGACGAGAATTCCATTTCGCGCAGGGTGACCGGCTCAACCATAAGCAATAAGGATTGGTGTTTATTACTGCTGGAGTGACTTAAAATAGTCTTCTACCAAATCACGGTAAAAAGGTTTCAAATTAGGTGGAACTGTTTTATAAAGTTCCAACTCCGCCTGCTTTTTTCGTAAATATTCTTCTATTTCGGGTGGCAATTGCTTTACCATATCATTGGCCGTATTGGATTCACGTTTGTTGTCCGTTTCTCGCTGGCGTTCTGCATTCTCAGCTTCCAGTAAGCGTGTGAGTATCTCCTGTTGACGTTTCAGCATTTCGTTGGTGAGTTGCCTATTTACCAGTTCGGTTTCTGTCTTTTCCATTTGTTTTTGCAACTGGTCTAAATTACCCAGTCCATTCTTTCCATCTTTATTCAGTTCATCATTTAATTTTTTAAGCGCTTCACGTACTGCTGCCTGTCTGGCCGCCATCTGTGCGAGTTCCTTACTCATTCCGTTTTCACCACCCGGCTTCTTTCCATCCTTCATCTGTTGGCCCATCTCCGACATCTTATCATTTAGCTGTTGCTGCATCTGCCTGAGCGAGTTCATGCTTTGTTTCTTACCTCCCGGCTTTTGGCACATCTGGCTCCCAGGCATCTGCTTGGCCATTTGCTGTTGCATTTGCTGCATAATTTCCTGGAACATTAATGCAAGATTGTTAACTGATGTCATTACATATTGTTGAGCAGACGCCGCCGCCGCAGGCTGCCGTTGCTCCAAAGATTTTACTGCCTGATCCAGGTTTTTATTAATATCTCCCAACTGTTCGTTTACAAAACTCTGGATCTGAAATACCCGTTTACTCAGTTCCTGAATACTGTCTTCCACCATATTTAAATCATCAATCAGCTTGTACTGATCTTTCATCAATTGAAGGTATTGTGGATTGTAGACATTTACCCCCTTCGACTTGTTGAGGAGGTCTTCCTGGTCAAAGGAAACCTTGATGAGATTCTCCAGTATCTGCCGTGTTGATTTCATGTCCATTTCCATTTGCTGCATCTCCATGCTTTGCATCGACTGCTGCATTTGCTGCGACATCTCCTTCATTTTATCTGCTGCATTCTTTTGATTTTCTCCGGCTTTCTTCATGTTGTTCTTCTCCATATTCTGCTGTGCCTCTTTCATGTGCTCCTCCGTTTGTTGCTGCTCTTCATCCATCTTCGGCATCTCGTTCGGATGTTCCAACTCCCGGTTCAGAGAATCCAGTTTATCAAGGTCCTTTTGTAATTCATTGAATTCTTCTTTGATATCCTCCTGCTTTTGAGAAAGAGAATCCTTTTTGGCCTTGCTTTCTTTTTGGTTTGAAGTTTCCTTAGAAAGCTCTTCCTGCTTTTGCGCCAGTTTATCGAGTTGTTCCTTGGTATCGTTGAATTTTTGCTCGAACTCTAATTGTTTGAAAAGTGCCAGCATTCGATCAAGTTCCTTTTCCAATTCCTGGTTTGAAAGCTTTTTATCCTCAAGCTGATCCAGGGTCTTGTCCTTATTCAACTGCTCAAGCATCTTTTCCAGTTTTTCCATCATCTCTTTCATTTCAGGACTAAGCACCTGGTCAAATAGCTTTTCCAATTCCTGTTGCTTTTCCTGCAATTCAGGTTTGTATTCTTTGTAATCAGTCTGGTTAGAAAGATTTTCTTTAAATGTCTTCTGTACATTCTCAATCTTATCATTCAACTCCTTTTGCCGTTGCAGCAAATCATCGATCTTCTTCTTGTCTTCCCAGTTTGGATTCTTCTTATTCAACATCTCCCGCTGCATTTTATCAAACTCATCCTTTAGCTGCTTAGCTTCCCGGATTGAAGATTCAAGGTCCTCTTTTATCTTTTCATTGTTCTCTTCCGTCTTTCGATCCATCTCAGCTGCCGTAGGCATCTCATAGGTCATATAAGCTGAATGAGTGGATTTACTGCCATTTACACCATCGTTGTCCCACACTTCAAAATAATACATCAGTTGGTCGCCTGGTTCGAGATTCAGTGTATTGACATCCCAGAACTGCGAGAACTGCGTGTACTTGCCAGAAGGAATCTTCACAGGAAGGCTTTCAAATTGCTCTTCGCTGGCTTCCATTGCCGCTTTTTTCAATTTATACTTTAGCTGAAGGTTTCTTAAACCATAGTCATCTGATGCCTCACCAATAAAATACAGGTACTTTTTATTGGCGCTGTCATTCACCTGTGACACCTGGATAGCAGGATAACGGTCGGGAACAACAGTAACTGAATAGTGAATAGAATCTGCTTTAGGCAAATTCTCACTGGAAACAAAAACGGTGTAAGGAGCATCCTGTTTCAATCGCTGGGAAAAGGTAAATTCATTATCCCCCTGTTGGCGTGCTTTATAAAGGGAATCGCCAAACGCCAGCCGGATGTCCGAAGTATTTTGAGAAAAGAAATGCCAGTCAATCTTTGTTCCTTCCGGAACAGTGAAATCTCCAATGTTTTGAACAGATTCGTTTCTTTTACCGGTATATGCAGGATAATTTAAATCAGTTCCGAACCGGATAATAATTGGTTTAGGCAATACTTTCAATACAAAATCCTTTGACCTGAAACCTGCGGCGGAGAAATAGAAATCAGCATCTTTTTGCGGTTTCACAAATGTGTAAGCATACTCGGTAGCCGATTTCTTTGTAAGCGGATACGCAAATCCATTGATACTGATAGCTGCTTCATCCGGCAACATCTTGCCATCAACTTTTACCCTGATCTCGTAATCCTCGTACTGTATGGTTTGCAGCGGTGCATTCAAAACAGAAAAGTGAAATGGAGACTGGCGTTCAAAATATTCGTTGTGGTGAATGAGGCGAAGTGTGCTGTCTTTTATAATGTCTGGAGAAGAGAAA
Source organism: Chitinophagales bacterium (assembly GCA_039919825.1). Classification (GTDB taxonomy): domain Bacteria; phylum Bacteroidota; class Bacteroidia; order Chitinophagales; family UBA10324; genus JACCZZ01. Next base: position 4,343 of record JBDSEW010000065.1, read on the forward strand.
AGGATAAACGCAAATGCCAATACAGGAAGCACCAGGTACCGGAGGTACTTCTGGTTAACGCGGAGGTTAATCGCAGATGCAAATGGAACTGGTTTTAGTTCTGCAATCTTTTGATTGATGCTTGCTTCTATAAGAGAAGCATCTTCAACTCCTGCTGCCTGGCGACGAAGCTGGAGAATATTGAGCAGGCGATCCTGGACTATATTGAAATGAAGTCCAATGATGGCAGCTGCCTTTTCATGTGAAATTATTTTACCTAACCGGAAATAGTGTAGCAATGGCAGAGCGATCCAGCGAACAATAACAAAACAAGCCCCGCCTAAAAAGCCAAAGAATAAAATGGACCTCATTACTGATGAAAAATAAATGATGTATTCAAGCACATTAATTACCAGGAAGGCTGCCAACAGCAATGCGCTGGCATAAATGGCACCCCGTATAAGCTGGTTTATATAAAATTTCCTGGTGAACTCGTCCAGCTTTTGAAGCAATAATTGATAATTATCCGTCAGCACTTTCATATTCCTTTTTAAAGCTGTTCCCTTTTCAGCGTGTAAGGTGTCAAATTATAAATTATTCCACAGAGCGTCAAACGATTTCGACATGTATAAATTTTGCCTCTGAAGTGGGAAAGTTGAGAACTGGTTTGCGCAGACAAGATCAAAAAATGATCCCCATAACTTTGGGGATCAATAGCCTTTATTTGCTGGGTAAAATAGGTAGGACTTCAAACATAGTTAAGTTCCTGCCACCCTTCGGCACCATTTTTATCAATAAATTAAGATTTAGAAGACTGATTAAGGTGGTTTGAAGCATGGGTTTCACTGGTAATTCCTTCTTTTATAAATTAACTTTTTCTTTATAAAAATGAAAATAGTTATTTCCACAAAAGTGGATCTACAACTTTAATTCTAATCTGCTTTTATAGGGCTATTGCAGGTTTTTTCCGGAAAGAATTATTTATGAAATCAAGTTCCAGGTCATTATTCCAGCTGATTCACGCACTTTCGAAAGAGGAAAGAAGCTACGTTCTTCGAACAGCGATTCATTACCGGAAGAGCGGAAAAAATATACTGGTACAATTGTTTAAAGCCATGGAACAATGGAAGCCGGAGGAGTATGATGAAAAAGAACTGGGAAAAAGGATCCCCAACCTTTCTGTCAGAAAAAATGAACTTTTTGAAACCATTCTCCGGAGCTTAGCCGACCGTGAAGACCGGAATTTAGCGGTTGTAATGCTAGGAAAGCTTAGATGGGCTGCCATCTTGCACTACAAAAAGTTGTTTCCTGAAGCAATCTCATTGCTAAATGAAGTGGAAGACTGGGCAAAATCGGAGAATCAACTCTATATTCAAGGGGTTATACTTCAATACAAAACCTTTTTTGCCAATTCCAGTCTTTACAAAAGTCTAGATATCAATTTCGAGACCATTGGGGAAAGTATGGTGAGCAATGCGAGAAACATTCTTCACATCACAGAAATTTACCAGCAGTATTTAGAGGTAAGTAAAATTACCCGGCAAAGCTTTCTCCTTCGCACTGAGAAAGATTGCAAAAAAGTGAAAGTATTGATACAGTCGAGTACCTACAATGGAGATTTAACAGCCCTTCCGGTATCATCGCAGTGCTTTTTTCATCTCTCAGGCAGCTATCTATACAAACTAAAGTGTAGTTATGATAAAGCTTATGATAATGCAGCGCAAAGTTGGGAATTGATGCACCAAAGTACCCTTGATTTTCCCTTGCGAAGACCCCAGGAATACCTGATTTGCTTTACTGCATATGTTGCAGCTTGCCTCGATGCAAAAAAGACAGAGCAGAGCAAAAAGTGGATAGGAGCCTATAAGCATTGGATAGATGAAAAATACCCGGGCAACCTGATAGTAAATGGAAAATTTTACTGTCTCTATCTAGCACATCACTATCTCGAAAACGGAGGTGTCATCAACCCTTCCATTCTTAATGAGGTAAAGGATTTCTTTCTTGAAAATAAGCATACATTGGATGAGGATGTGAGAAGGGGATTAAATTATTTATTGATGATCGCTTTTTTCGGTCTCGGAGAATTTTCAGTAGCGTGGGACTATTCTCAGTTGATATTAAACGGCAATGCAATGGGACCGCGAAAAGAATTATTCGATGCCACACGGCTGGTATTTCTGCTAGTGCTATTTGAATCCAATAAGTTTGCTGAACTTGAATATTACTGCATGCAGTTATATGGGTTTGCCCGTAAAAAACCAAAGAAAGAATATGAGCTGGAAAAAACAATGGTAAAGCATTTCAAAAGAATAGCTGCCGATGCCAATTCATCCGCTAACCATTCGCTTACCCTAAAAAAACTGAGTAATGATTTGCAGCAACTATCGGAAGGTGATAACCTGTGTGCAAAACAATTGCTGCATCAGTTCGATTTCATGAAATGGGTACAGCAAAAAATAGAAGGCGAATTAAAAGAAGTATGAATTGCGAATGATCAAATTGGTAGCCCTATTCATTTTCCGCTCTTCTCCATCGCAGTCTTATGATAGTAAACCCCCCTTTCTTCCAGGTAACCAACAATAAAACGGAAACAATTTTCTTCCCTTCCCAGAAACTCCGGTGGACTGATTCCTTTTTGCTGATATAATCCTTCAAGAAACATATTTGCTGCAGCGGTACAGGTGTAGCCGGTAGTGCGCTCCATGGAAGAAGTTTTTGTTGCATGATCATACCGGTCAAACAAATCATACTGGTACCTGACTTGCTTTCCGGAACCGGATGACTGACCTGAACTTTCCTCCCCGTCAATAATAATCCGCATCACAGTAAATTCTTCTTCACCGGCTTCATATTTCCACTGGGGAAAAAGAATGGCTCCAGCCACGTCGATTGGCCGGAATTTTTTTCCTTTCAACTCGATTTCATTTTCGCTGAATAAACCCATCTCGCGAAGTTGCTCCATCAATTTGGTATGGCCGGGATAGCGAAGGGTTTTTTCTTTCATGTTTGGAATCTTCATGGTTCTTGTAAGCGAGCGCAGACCATCGGTATTGAATGCTTCCAGGGTTCCAACCTGATCGAAATTTATTTCTTCCACATCAGAAAGTGCAGGAACGGTGATTAATTTTCCATTCACCATAATCTGTGCAGGACGTGTATAGATTTCAATTACATCCGCCGGTGAAAACGGGGCTTTATACTGGAAGGGCATTTTCCTCTTTACCGGAAGTCCTCCGCACATCGCAACAAAACTTTCAATCCGCATTCGTTCATTATGATATCCAAGAATGATGTTGAACATTCCCGGAGCTACACCACAATCCACGATGGCCACTACATTATTTTTCTTCGCCAGTTCATCAAGTTCAAATGCATCTTCCGGAAAAAAAGAAATGTCCACAATATTTTTCCCGGATTCTATTGCCGTTTTCACTGTTTGAAACCCCATGAAACCTGGTACAGCTCCTATCACAAGGTCAGCTTCCTCAATTAATTTCCCAACCTTATTTTTATCAGAAAGATCAATTTCTAAAGTTTGAATACCGGGAGGAAGAAGTTCCAGGTTTTTAGCATTGATATCGGCAGAAGTAACTAAATGTTTCTTTGAAAGATCGATAGCCATAGCCCGACCGACCATACCTGCTCCTAAAATGGTTATTTTTTTCATATTTCTATTTCCGCAATTTTAAAACGAGGGCTATGTTTTTGCAATCACTTTTTCTCAAACAATTCCCGGAGGCGTTTCAGCAGGGCAATTTGCTTCATGGTTTCTTTTGCTTCCTGAACCGGAGAACCGAAGTAGACTTTTCCCCCTTCAATGCTTGATGGCACACCAGACTGAGCATATACGATAGCCCCTTTTCCAATTACGAGATCTTTGTTCACACCAACCTGCCCCCACAAAATAACGTTATCTTCAATTTTAGTGACGCCTGCAATACCCACCTGTGCCGCAAAGAGACAGTTTTTGCCCACTACTGTATCATGACCAATATGAACATGATTATCAAGCTTGGTGCCTTCACCAATGATGGTATCGCCTGAAACTCCCTTATCAATAGTGCAACAAGAGCCTATCTCAACGCGATCGTGAATCACTACACGGCCGCAGGAATGCATTTTTACATACCCCTTTTCAGGATACTTCTTAAAATAAAAGGCATCACCGCCAATTACAGTATTGGCATGTATCACGCAATCGTCACCTATTACACAATGATCGTAGATGCTGACATTGGAATGAAGGAGACAATTTTTTCCAATGGATACATGATGGCCGATAAAAGTACCGGGTTGAATGACAGTGCCCGATCCAATTTTCGAGGTATCACTTATTCCCTGAACAGCCTTTTCAAAAGGGCGATAATAATTTGTTAGAAAGTTATAATCGCGAAAAGGGTCATCGGAAACCAGCAAGTGCTTTTCTTTCGGAGGTGTAACTTCTTTATTGATGATAATAACTGTAGCTGCAGAACTCAATGCTTTGTCATAATACTTGGGATGATCCACAAATGTAAGATCACCATTGCGCACCATGTGAATCTCATTAATCCCCTTCACCTCATAATTACCGTTGCCTTTTAAGTTTGCCCCGATAAGTGAGGTGATCGTTGACAGTTTTGCGGGAGGAGTCAAATCCATAGAGAAAAATTGTGTGCCAAAGGTAGCCAAGAACAGAAACTAATTTAAAGGCGCTGGAAAAATCTGCTGGCCTGTATCTCTCCATTCAACAACTCAGAATTTTTCCCGTACATCACTATCGGCAACGGTGTGAGGACGCACCGTAATCCCGTCGACCATTTTTAACCTTCTGGATAATACGATTGCCAGCAAGGTAGCTGCAATGGCTATGTATCCCACATAAGGATAGTTGATTAATTTTCCGGCTCCATCCTTGGTTACAATGGAGCCGCCAAGGAATGAGGCGAATGCTGCAGAAAGTTGCTGCACACACGAATTGATACTCATAAAGCTACCCCGATTGCCAGGTTCTACTGTTCCCGAAATCATGGTGGTGGCAGGAATACCCCTTCCTGAAATAAAAATAAAAAACAGGGTGGTAACAATCAGTACCCAATATACGGGAACGGGCGGCATGTGCGTAATCAGAAAAAGCGGAATGATAGAAAGCAACGCAAGTACAAGAAAAATCAACGGCTTCCCATATCTGTCAGCAGCCCTGCCAATGAGTGGCGAAGTGATGAGTGTGGCTGCTCCGCCAAGTAAATAGATGTACATCAGTTGATTTTCAGTGAATCCCACATTAGAAACCATATAAGGAGCAATAAAAGGAATGATGGTAAACTGCCCAAGCATGATGAGCATCATCAGCCCCAAAGCAGCCAGTTGATTGGGATTATTTAAAATGTTTCGCAGTGAATCAAACCGTTTAGCTGCAGGGTCTATCTCTGCAATGTGTTTTTTCATAGCCGGAATAAAAAAGTGAATAAGCACCGAAATAATTACGCCGGCAATGGCTAAAGCTAAAAATGGTGTGTGCCACGAAAACTCTGCAGCAAGAAAAAGTCCGAACGGAACTCCAAAAACAGAGGCAGCGGCATAGCTGCCATCACGATTCCCATGGCAGAAGCACGCCGCTCAAAGGAAAAGGCATCTCCTACTATTGAAAGCGCAATGGCTCCAAGAATACCACCAAACATACCAGTCAGAATACGTGCAGCAATCAAAAAGTGATAGGTTGGAGCAACAGCACAGGCAAATGTTCCAAGTGTAAATCCGACATAGGATAACTGAAGCGCCCGTTTACGATCAAACCTGTCTATTATAAATGAAAATAAAAACCCAACCACGCCGGCAGTAAATGTGTAAGATGAAACCAGGATACTGAACTGCTGGGGATTGATTTGAAAAAGACGCATGAGTTGCGGCCCTAACGGCATCATGATCATGAAATCCATGATATTGGTAAACTGCACAAGTGCCAGTACCAATAGTAGGATACGTTCTTTATTAGTCATGAATTAATACTTCTTTTAAAAACAGGTGGTCACAGTTAGAATCTTAACAATTAATTACAGGGAAATCGCCACGGGTTTCTTCAATGGAGCCCAAAGTTTCTACTTTTGCCGAAACATTTCAGCATGAATAACCGGGAAGAGATCCTTGAACAGGCATTTAATGAAAAAGGCGAACCTATAAGTCCTGTTCTTAAGCAAGAAACAAAAAATTTTCTGGTTGATATCGACGGCACTATTACGGAAGATATTCCCAATGAACAACCTGAACGAATGGTTACCTGTGCACCCTTTCCTGATGCGTTGCAGACGATCAACAAATGGTATGATGAAGGTCATATCATTTATTTTTTTTCTTCACGCACTGAAAGCCTACGGGAGATAACAGAGACCTGGTTGAACAAGCATCATTTTAAATATCATGGAATTATACTGGGAAAACCGCGTGGTGGCAATTATCACTGGATCGATAATCACATTGTAAGGGCAACCCGGTATATTGGTAAATTCGGTGAGCTGGTGAGAGCTCATAAAGAGATAGAAGTATTTGAGCAATAATAAATGAAGGAGTTCCAAACCCTAGGTTGTAATGCATTGCAGTTTAAGTGGCTTCCTGGAATCTTTGTAATATGATTGCCATTAAAAAATTTCCCGCTGCATGCTTTATAATCAATATGATACTGTTCTTGATGCGCTGAAAGCGGCTGAAGAGATAGCGTCAGCTGGCCGATTTGACAACAAGCTTTGACTCAATTGAGCACTATTCATCTATTTGCTGTTGTGCTGGTTACCGGGTAACAAGGATAAATCCCAAATCTGCAAAACCATTTAAAGCAACCCTTTCAATTCCCTGAGTGCACTTACTTCGTGCATTACTGTTTCATTGTGCGATAATTTTTCTGGGTTGAACAATACATGATCCATCCCGACAGATTTGGCTCCGTGAATATCGGCTTCTATACTATCGCCAATAAAAATGCTGTCCATTGCAGAGGCATTTGTTACATTAAATGCGTACTTGAAAATCTCCCGGTTCGGTTTCTGGCTGCCCGCCATTTCTGAAGTGATCACATATTTGAAATAGGGAGTAATGCCTGAATGATGTAACTTCCTGAATTGCACTTCTTCAAATCCATTGGTAATAATGTGCAGAGAATATTTTGCCTTCAGGTAATTCAATACTTCCAATGCATCATCATACAACCTGGTTTTTGTAGGAAGAATATGGAGATACGATTCAGAAAGATTTTTTGTCAGCACATCATCAATTACATTAAACTCAAGCAATGTTTTTGAAAACCGTACAATGCGAAGCTCTTCCCGTGCAATGGTTCCTTTCCTGAAAAGATCCCAATAGTAATTATTATGGAGTTGAAAACGTACATAAAACTCTTCTTCCATTACACCCCTCTCACTAAGCCTGTACATTTCAAATACGTCAGAAAGAGTTTCCTGTGAATTGGTTTTAAAATCCCAAAGGGTTTCGTCGAGGTCAAAAAAAACGTTTTTGTAGGATTTCATATGGAGCAGAAAGCGGACAAAAATAACC
>JBDSEW010000072.1:0-7838 GCA_039919825.1 Chitinophagales bacterium
GCTGATGGTAGTTGATTGATTTCTGGTAGTCATCCATCCTTGCACTGCAGTTGCCCGCGGCTTTGTAGAAGGTACGTGCTGCTTCAGGATTCCAGCCGTCCGCCTTAGTCATCAGCTGAATTGCTTCATCGTAAAAAGGGAGCGCTTTACCATATTCTGATTTTTTGTTGTAGTAGATAAAGCCCATCTGCCGGTTGCTTTCTGCAAGTGTTATCAAAGAAATGGAATCGGTGGGTTCGTGCCAGATATCCTTGTATAGCTTTTCAAAATAACTGACTGCTTTCTCTAACTGATCGTGTCTGCGATACGACATTATAATAGTATCGTAGCAATTCAGCCAGTTGCCAGGTTGGCCTGCTTGTTTGTATAAAGCGGCAATTTTAAGCTGAATGGTTGCGAAACTGTCCTGGTTGGTTGTGTAGTAGCGCCGGCTTTCACTCTTCCATTTCAAAATCAGCAGAGAGTCTTCTGCTGAAAGAACGCTTGCGTGATTTGATTTAGGAGATGGATTGCAGGAGCAGAAAAACAATCCGTGAATAAAAACCAAAATAAAACAGCGCCATAAAAATTTCATTCCGCAAAATAATGAAAACAGGAACTTCGCCGGATTAGATTGCACAATGGTTTTCATGACTGGTATTCCCATCGGTGTAGAGACGCCATGCATGGCGTCTCTACTCGTTCCTTTAATTCTTCCTCTTGGTAAGAAGATAAATGATGATCAGCAGTTCGAGACCTGCGATGATCCAACCGAGCCAGTTCATCGGGCTGTTGCTGGTGCCTGTATTGCCGTCTTTCAGTTGATCCCTGCATTCCTTTAAATGTATCCTGCAACTATCGCAGTTCATAGATGTTGAATCCTGCATGCACCTGGTTTCTGCAAGGTTGGTAACGATTTCAGGATTGGTAAGTCCAAAAAATATTCCTGCCTGGTTATTAATTGTTCGGAAGGCGGCTGCAGTTTTTACTTTGAACTTTATATACCCTTTTGATTTTTGAATATCAGTTGCATTAATACCTTCCAGCCTGATACCTGAAAAGTGAAACTTTACATCCGGTGTTACATTTCCTGTTCGGGATCCGTTGTAAGCTGTATTGGAGTTTCCAACCGTATATTCGAAAGTACCTGAATTATACGTTGCAAGTGCTTGTGGAGTATTTACATTTACTAATGGGTCTGATTGTTCTCCAATTCCAATTTCTGTAACTATCAAACTGCTGTTGTTGAGGCTTTGATCCAGATCCAAATTAACCTCAACAATCGTTTCATCAGTGCTCCCTATGTTTTGAAAATGAATAGTATACTCTAATTCTTCACCGGCAGCACAAGTGGTGGAAACGGCATGGTTGACCTCAATAATATTTGGATCGTGAGAGGCACCTACTTTATAAGGGAAATCGAATCGGCTATTCGGCACTATTTGATAGTTGCCCAGCGTATCAGAAAGAACTACAGTGAATGTATCATTCAAAAAGGAACTTTGTGAAACAGAAGGAGGCGTTGAAAATTTTAAAACGCAATAGATATTTTTTTCATGCCCTTTAAAATTGTTGATGATCTTCCATTCACATAATTTAACTAATGGTGGTGAAGGCGTGGGATTATGCATGGTGCCAGGATGGCCGGCAAACTCAAAATATTTATCCTCTCCCGAAGGAAATGTGCCGGGATTTACACCATGATTGTTTTCGTGATCATATTGTATCACATGGCTGCTATGGTATAAATGCAAATTGTAATTGGATTTCATCAACTGAAAAATGCTATCACTGCCATCAATATGATCATTGTTAATCGTGATAACAAGAAGCACTTCATCATCATTCGCTATAACATCGCTGAGGAAATCAGTTTGAATACGCGTGATTTTTGGAAATGACATTTCGGTCTGCGTAAAAGGAAAAGTATTGTAACGGATTAAATTTCCGGATGGATTTTGATTTGAACCACCAGCAATTTTCTTTTTATCGGTGTCATCTCCTTTTCGATTTGCTACGCCGGTAAATGCAAGTGACCTGTTAGCCGGCATTTGGCTGCTCATTAAATCAGTATTGGGAGCAGGATTTCCCCCTATAGCCGGGTATGCCAGTGTTCTTATAAATAAACCATCGTCTAAAACCCAGCAGAAATTATAATTTTCAATAGGATATATAGGGGATACAGTACTTCTCCAATACCAATCACAAGCTGCAGCGTTATCAAGGGCGTAATGATAGTTATTTGTAACTTTTGTAACAGGATTGGAACAGGGTGCGGTTGCACTTACCACAAAAACCGGAATTAATGCAACTGTCAATGCAAACCGTAGCCATTTTGCTTTTCTCATAGGATTGTTTTTAGAAGGATTTATTAAAGTAAATTCATTTCCTTTCAAATATTACAGGCAATTCAATAGTCACCAACGTGCCATGTTGTAATGAATCACTTGCGTAGAGATCAACAAACGTAATCGTAGCTTCCTTTCCATACTTCTTCCCAAACAATTTCAACCGGTCTATCGTCAGCTCAATACCCAGACTCTTACGGCTCTTTTGCTGGTTGAGTTTTTTTGATTGGTTGATGCCGATGCCATCATCCCTGATTTCTATCCGAAGCATTTTTTCTTCGCTGAATGATGCTGCGTGGAGAATGATCTTACCACCTTTTGATGAAGCCATCAACCCATGCCATATCGAATTCTCTACAAAAGGTTGTAAGATCATCGATGGAATATAGATAATGTCGGTTTCCAAATGCTGATCAATAATGAATTCATACTTCAGCTTTTCACCAAACCGCAGTTGTTCGATCTCGAGATATAGTTTAAGTTTCTCTAATTCTTCTTCCAGCGTGATTAAACTTTTATTCACCAGGTCAAGGTTCAGTCGGATCAGCCTGCTGAACTTGGTGAGGTACTTATTGGCGGAGATGCGGTCGTTGTCGTTGATGTATTGCTGAATGGAGTTGAGTGCATTAAAAATAAAATGCGGATTCATCATGGCTTGCTTCGCCTGGTTCTCCATTTCATTCATCCGTTGCAGGGCAATGAATTCCTGTTGCTGCTTTTTCAAATATTGCCTGTTGCGCAGTGTAACTACCCAGGCAGTTATTCCCACCACCAAAAGAAAAGTAATAAGCATGAACCACCACCTTTGATACACGGGTGAAAGGATAATAAAAGAATAGGTGACCGGTTCGCTCCAGTTGCTGCGCTCATTCTTAGTTGCTGCTTCAAAATGATAGCTCCCTGCTGACAGCGCGGGAAACAGCAAATTTTTTTCAGCAGTTGTTTTCCATGGTTCACTTTCTTTTATCCGGTAGCGGAAAAGTGTTTGTCCTGAAAAAGTAAGGTCAATCGCTTCAAACCTGAATTCAAAATTATTTTCACCCGGCCTGCAGCAGAGTGAAGAATCAAATCGTTTCTCCACCGTATTCACCATCACAGATCGCAGTATCATGCTCGGAACAGGAATGGTATCATCAGCCGAAGCAGGCTTAAACAACAGCAAAAAAAGCAACAACTGTGGTATCCATTGCAGCATATGCCGGTACCAGAATAGTATAGGTGCCTGATTTTTCATTTCAATGCAGTGAACCTGTTTATGGCAGCCATAAATTCATCTACTCTTCTCCGGCTTACAATTACTGATATGCCATCCTGCATTACGGCAAAGTACCCATCGGCGGTACTGTATTCCTTAAGGTGGCGAAGATTGATGATAAATGATTTATGCACCCTGAAGAAAATCTCCGGATCGAGCAGGTTTTCATATTCTCCCATATTGCGGCTTACCATCACCCGTTCTCTGTTTGCAAGATGGAACACGGTGTAGTTGCGATCCGCTTCCAGGTAAACAATATCTTTTACAGCTACAATTTTGAATCCCTGTAAATGAGGAAGTGTAATTCGTTCAATCTTTCTTTCCTTAATTAAATTCTGCGACAACTCATTTACGGTTGCTGCATAGCTGCTGTTGATTTCCGGATTTTGTTTCCGGAGCTGTTGAAAATATTCCAGCTTTTTTACTGCCGCCTTCATTTCATCAATATCTACCGGCTTCAGCAGAAAATCAACGGCGCTTGCCTTTAATGCCTTTAACGCATATTCCTGGTTTCCGGTAACGAAGATGATGGAGTACTGAAAGGACGAGATGGAATTCAAAAGATCAAAACCACTTTCCCGTGGCATATTCACATCCAGAAACAGAATGTCAACAGGTTGTTGCTGGAGCGCTTCCCGGGCTTCTTTTGCTGAGTAAACACAGCCCACTACCTTCACCTGCGGACAATGTTCATTCAGGAGTGAACGCAAAATGTTTTGCGCAGGTAGTTCATCGTCTATGATAAGTGCGTTCATTGTCAATTTTACTAATTGTAGCGCTACAAAGATGCAATAGAATGAAGAGGAGGTATTGGGAAATGTACAAAAGGTGCAGATGAATGAACAAATGGAAGGAAAGAGAATCCGGAAGCAAGAGCCAGGACGGTGGATATAAGGCGTTTGGCGTAAGACAGGTTTCAGTTTTAATAACCTCACTTCATTTCAGTCAGCCGTTTTAAAAAGTCATCCTTTCTCCTGGCGGAAACATCGAGTGAAGTTCCATTCTTCATCACTACATACCCGCCATTGCCTTTTACATACTTACTGATTTTTCCTACCTGGACAATGTGCGAATGATGGATGCGGAAAAACGAAAAGATCCCTCAAACAGGTCTTTAGGAAAACCATCCCTTGATAAGGAGATGACCTGCTGCTCTTCTTTAAGAATGTAAATACTGTTTTTAGACATTATCCATAACGACCCTGCTGTATCCATTTTTACACCCTTGTATCCACTGCTGAATACAATTCCTTTTTGTTTAAACAGATTTTGCTTAGAATAATTTATTACCTGGTTCCCATTCACACGAATAAAACCATCAGTGTTTGAAACGAGATACACTGTTCCATTCCCCGATATCATGAATTTAGCGTATGCAGAACCAAGTTGTGCTTGTGCCGATACCTCCGAATTGGTTTCATCATAAAATTTCCCGTGTGAATAGAAAGATGCTTTGCCATTGAAACCCAGAAACCAGATTCTGCCCTCATGGTCTTTCCCCAGCCTGATCACATCATCGTCAGCAATACCATCCGATTTTCTGAAGTTGTAAAAATGACGGCCGTTAAAGCGGCTCGCTCCCTCATCAGTAGCAAACCACATGAAACCTTCATCATCCTGCACCATGTCATTTACCGTATTGCTCGGCAATCCGTCAGCTGAAGTAAATTGCCTCATGAATGGATGCTGCGCCTGAGTAGTAATCGTAGAGCAACTAAGGGCAGCAAACAGGAAGCAGCGAACCATGTTCTAAATGTAAGCAACCTAAGCGGGGAATGCGCTGTAGGTATAAAATTTTAATACCATTTGTCCCGGCCCTGTATTTACCATTTCCTCGTACTCAAATAAACCATTACGAATAAGCTTCCTGCAGCGCTCATCAAAAAAGCAGCTTCGGGAGAAATCGTATACCACACGAGGCCTGTAAGGCTACTGGCAAGAAAGGCACAGATGGAATTCCATCCGGTATAAAATCCAATGGCAGACGCTGTTTCGGTTTTCGGAACAAGGTTGCTGATCAGTGCTTTCGCAACACCTTCAGTTGCCGCAGCGTAGATTCCATATAAAAAGAATAAGGCAAGCACCAGCAAATAATTATCGGCGAATGCCATACCTGTATAAACAACTGCAAACATTACCAGGCCAATGCCTATCATACGCTGCATGCCGAATTTATCAGCTATTCTTCCTAGAGGAAATGCAAACAATGCATAAACGAGGTTGTAGAAAATATAAGCAGTTAAAACGTTCGTATCACTTCCTGAAATTTCTTTCACACGCAGCAAAAGGAACACATCAGAACTATTGATCAATCCGAAGAATAACAAGCCGATCATGAGCTGACGGAAATTAACAGGAGCGATCTTCCAGTAAAAAAACTTTTCGGCGAAACTGCGGCCATTGATTGGCCCCACGGTTTCCTTTTGCTTCTCTTTGATAATAAAGGTAAGCAGCACGCTCAGTATTGCCGGTATAAATGCAATTAGAAAAAGAACCGCATAGTCTCCGGGATGAAAATGGAGATACACCAATGCTGCCAATGGTCCGATTGCCGCACCGGTAGTGTCCAGTGCGCGGTGAAATCCGAATACAGTGGCTTTGTTTTGAGGGGTTGATTCATCGGAGAGTAATGCATCCCTGGCGCCGGTGCGAATGCCTTTGCCGAAACGATCGAGGGTTCGTGCAGAAAAAATCCACCAGGTAAAAGTGAAGAACGATAGCATTGGCTTGGATAACGCACTCAGCAGGTAACCCATTCTCACAAAAGGCATTCTTCTTCCTGTATCGTCAGATAGCCGTCCGAAATACATCTTGCTTAAACCGGCAATCGCTTCTGCAAATCCTTCCAGCACACCAATCAATAGGGTAGAGAATCCGATGGATTGTAAAAATATTGGCATAACGGGATACAGCATCTCACTGGATATGTCAGTAAATAAACTCACGAGGGATAAAACGAGGATGGTTCGGGTGATGATGTGCTTCACGTTTCGAAGATAGGGAAGAAAACGGGGCAGGGACTTTTTGATATTACGATGCCAAAAACGAAGGGTTAATTGGTACATGCCTAAATTGCTAAATGGTTGCGGCGAATCCGGAGAGAAAGCTGACCAACCAATGCCGTTCATTGTCCAAAGGACTCTTTGAGCGATCCCTGATTTTTCATCGGGGAGAAGCAATCTCCAGGATTTTAGCAAAACCGTAAAGGAAGCTGACTGATCAATAACGCATTGATTTTAAGTGTCGTAATTCGTAACTTTGAATCGTTATGAAACAAAACGGAAAACTCAATGGCAATCAATCACCGGAACGTTATCTGAAGAATGCCAAAGAAACCATATTAAAGAGTCCTATTGTAGACGGACATTACAGTGATGTGAAGTATGTGACTGAAGCAGCGGGCATTGCTTATATAGCGGTACGAAATGCAATCTTAAACTACGCGATTGAAAAAGGAATTGAACTGAAGGAAAGTCCAAAGTCTTACGCGGGAATGTCACATTTGATAAATCAACTGCCCGTGCGCAATAAGCTGCATACCAAATTCAAGGATGTATATGACATACTTCACACGGGTGCCTATTACAATGCATTCAACAGGGTTTCTGTGGTGAAGGAAGGATTTAAAGAGGCGGAAAATATATTGAAGATGCTTGATTAATGTGTAATCATGACCGCAGGTGGATTTCAGAAAGTTCCTTACCCAATTTCCTGATACCTGTAAGAATGCGTTCTGTTTGTTGTTCTGAAGGCTTTTTGAATCCTGAAACTATCGCGCAAGCAGACTTTGGTTCATTTCAATGCGTTCACTCAGCGCTTTTGCATTAACAACCCGGTAGTATTCTAATAAACTGAGGCAAATCAAGAGAGAAAGTAATGTGCTTCTCCGAAATGGTTATGCCCATATCCTCAAAGTAGAGGTTCAGTGCTTCCAGCATATTGGCTTTTATCTTTTCAATAGTCTTGCCCGTAGTAGCAACAGGTTCAACTTCGGTATAGGCAGAATATCCGGTTCGTGTTTTTTCAATAATGACGTTTATTTTTTTCATTTAGATTTAATTCGCTTCAATCTTTTTGGTGTAACATCATAAATCTGCTTTGAATTTTTAGCTTCAATAATTTCAATTCTAAGTTTTTCAAAGAATAGCTTTTTACCAGGTAGCAATTTTTTATCGCATTGTTTATTAACAATATACCAAGCTTTCTTGCGTAATGATTCATTTTGCCTATAGAACTTTTCCCTTTCAATGAGCAGC
>JBDSEW010000032.1:0-5154 GCA_039919825.1 Chitinophagales bacterium
TTCTTTCATTTCTACCTCACTTGCTGCACCTATATACAGAACTGCAACCCCACCACTCAACTTGGCTAAACGCTCCTGTAATTTCTCTTTATCGTAATCACTGGTGGTCGTCTCAATCTGAGCTTTAATCTGGTTTACGCGTGCTGTAATGTCATCCTTCTTTCCGGCACCATTTACAACCGTTGTATTATCCTTATCAATTAAGATTTTATCTGCCTTTCCAAGATAATCGAGAGTCGCATTTTCCAGCTTGTAACCCTGCTCTTCGCTGATCACAGTTCCACCTGTGAGCTTCGCAATATCTTCAAGCATTTCTTTTCTGCGATCGCCAAAGCCGGGAGCTTTTACTGCAGTCACTTTCAAGGTGCCGCGAATTTTATTCACCACCAATGTTGCAAGTGCCTCCCCTTCCAGGTCTTCAGCAATGATCAACAAAGGAGCCCCAGTTTGTGCTACCTTTTCGAGGATAGGAAGCAGGTCTTTCATTGAGCTGATCTTCTTATCGTAGATAAGAATGTAAGGGCGCTCGAGGTCAGCTTCCATCTTATCAGGATTGGTTACAAAGTAAGGTGACAGGTAACCACGATCGAATTGCATTCCTTCTACAATCTCAACAGTCGTTTCTGTTCCTTTTGCTTCTTCTACCGTGATAACTCCTTCTTTCTTCACTTTCGCCATAGCTTCAGCAATCAGTTTACCGATTTCGCTGTCGTTGTTGGCAGAAATAGTAGCTACCTGTTCAATCTTCTTATTGTCGTTACCAACATTCTGAGATTGTGATTTCAGGTTTTCAATTACTCTGTCAACCGCTTTATCCATACCGCGCTTCAGGTCCATTGGATTGGCACCAGCTGCAACGTTTTTTAACCCTGTAGTAATCATTGCCTGCGCAAGAACGGTAGCAGTAGTAGTACCATCACCAGCAACATCAGCGGTTTTGGAAGCTACTTCTTTCACCATTTGCGCACCCATGTTTTCAATAGGATCTTCCAATTCAATTTCTTTTGCTACCGTAACACCATCCTTGGTAATAAGCGGTGCACCATATTTCTTCTCAATTACCACATTGCGTCCTTTAGGACCAAGGGTTACTTTCACGGCATCAGCCAATGAGTCCACCCCTTTTTTGAGACGGTCACGGGCATCCGTGGTATAGGTGATCAATTTTGACATAACTAAAGTTTAGAGTTTAAAAATTTAAGAATTGCAAAAAGTTAAACGATTGCGAAAATATCAGACTCCCTCATGATGAGGTATTCGTCACTGTCGATAGTGATTTCAGTTCCGGCATATTTTCCGTAGAGCACGGTATCGCCGGCTTTCACTGTCATGGGTTCATCTTTCTTGCCGGTTCCAACAGCGATTACTTTGCCTTTCATGGGCTTTTCCTTAGCGGTATCGGGTATGATAATACCACCCTTTGTTTTTTCTTCGGCATCCGCTGGTTTTACCAACACGCGGTCAGCCAATGGCTTGAGGCTTACTTTTGACATAGTTATTGTTTGATTTTGAGTTTAATGGATTTTTTCGGACGGCGAAGGTAGTAACATTTCGCGTGCCATTGCAACATATTGGCAGAAAATGGCAGAGGTCAGGGGATTTAAGAGTGGATCGGAAATTCGGTATGACAAGATTTCAGACGAAGGGATTGGACGAAATTCGTTCTTCGAGTCTAATAATAGGTGAGCAAATACATTACTTTTCAGGATACTTAACTTACTATTAAGTATCCTGAAAGGTTGTCAAACTATTTAACCGCAATCCTTTATTTTACAACTACTAATTTGGACGAGTAGCTAAAACCATCTCCATTTATCCGTAGGAAATAAATTCCATTGGATAAATCTGCAGTGGAAATATTTAACTGGTTGGTTCCGGTTTTATAATTACCATTAAAATGTTGCATCACTTTTCCAGTCACAGACATCAAATCAATGGTGATCATTTGGGGTTCCTTCAAGTCAAATGAAATATTGAATTGGTCAAGTGCAGGATTGGGATATACCTTAACTCCGTTTAATTGATTCAGCGGATCATTTCCGATTCCGGTAAGTGTTTGATACCCTTCAATATCACTTTTATTACGTGGCATAATTTTCCAGTTATTAAAACTATAGTACATGATGCCATAGATATAGCCAAGGTTTTCATTGAGTGTTAGTGAATCGAGCCCAAAGTCAAAACCAATGTCATTCGAATAATCATCGCAACGCATACCAAGATTATCCGTGGTATTGGCATCTACAGACCATTCTCCAAACGTGCTTGGATCATCCGGGTTTTGATTCACCACATAAACATTCGTGAATCCAACCAAAGATCCTTCGTAAGGTTCTGTCTGATCAAATACTCCAAGTCTTACTGATTCAGGGTTCAAACCAGAGTAGCTATTGTAGAGCGGATTGGCAGTGGAAAGCAACGTATAGCTGGTGCTATCAAGATAGGTGACGTTAAAATTCTCATAGATTTTCGCTTTCGTCACTTTTATTTTATCACCACGTTGCAATGTGCTAAGGTTTTGACCACGCATAAATATACCATGCCAGGGACCTTCTCCATCCTGTATGGTAACATATCCCAAATCAAGAAATCCGGTAGTCGACATCACGATTCCCTGCACATCAATATCGCTTAACGTCATGTTGGCGTAAACAGGATTGCCACTTCCGGTCGGATTCCATTGTACATCTTTGATGGAGTTGATTCCACTGTTGCTCACCCAGTAAAATGAATTGGTAGCCAGGGAATCCGGGTAGTTTGAATGATTGTTGGCGTTGTCAAATGCTTTGATCCAGTAATTCACATACACACTGTCAGGTGTTATTGCAGGAATCGTACCGCTCCATACCCCGCTACTTCCTGTCATTGGCACTGAAGAAAAATTAGTATTGCCTAATCCTACTGAATAATACAATGCCGCACTGGCTACAGAACCATCTGCATCAGTAATTACTGCAGAAACAATTTGTGTTTCAGTAGTGGAAGGCACTGGATTGCTCAATTGTACATTGGTTATTATAGGCGGAGCGGCAGTAATGATGCCGATGTCGTTAAAATCTCTTGGGGAAACTGCATAAGAGCAGCCCGTCGTAGTAGAACAGTATTCCACTATATTACCACGAACGAATGAAATAGTTGCGTTCGAATAGGGTGCAATATCCCAGGCAATGGGTGTATTGGATCCTGAGGTGGTGCAGAAATTATCACTGGTATCATTGCGCATCCAACCAGACACATCGCGTGTCTGAATTTTATTGCCGCTCTGGTCCTGTATGCTCCAGAATATCCTGCCGGCGCTGCTTCCTGTACCATAAGACACATCCACTACCTGTACATTGTTAAACTGAACATAAGATCCCTCCCACTGCTCACCGGTGGTGCGCTGGATAATCTGTCCACCGGTACCATCATTCAGGCTGAAATCACTTACTGCAACTACTGGAGGAGTAGGAATGGCTTGCCCAATTCCGGTGATGGAAGATGCTACAGGCAGAATTAAAATCTGGCTGTTACCAGGAACTGGTGCACCTGACAAACCAAAGTTGCTCACGATGCCCGTGCATTTTACCTTATTTCCCAGTTGAAAATTATCAATAAATTGCACGTCGTTATTCAAGGTATTCAGTCCGGGAGTGTACCCGATGGCCGCTGCATCAATCAGCACATGCACGCCATTGAATGCTCCGCCTGCGGCATCCTGCAACCAGGTTCCAACCCGTCCGCCGGTGGTGCTCAATCCGTAATCACAAGGATCGAAAGTTACAATGCCTTCCACCTGTACGGTATCGAGATAGTAAACGGAAGTATCAACACCATCGGAAAGCCCTTGCGGGTCGATGTATTGCAGATCGTGAATGCTGACCAAAGGATACTGCGCAAAAGAGAACTGCACACACAAAAAAGAAAAAGAGAAAATGAGTAAGAAGGGTTTCATGGTTGATTGAATTTATGGATGAGGTTAAGTTGATGTGCCGATTGGGTTGATGTGCCAATTTGGATGATGTGCCGATGTGCCGATTGGGTTGATGTACAGATGTGCCGTTTGGGAATGAAGTGTTGATAAGAATAATTGATAATTTACATGCTTTTATCCATTCACAATTCACAATTCACTCATTCAATATTCAATGTTCAATATCGAACTCACTTGATCACCACAAACTGTCCTTCCTGCACAATGCCACTGTTTAAATCCTTCACTGAAAATAAATAGATTCCCTGCGTAATTGTTTGCTTGCTTTCTGAAAGAATATCCCAGGCATGTTCTCCACCGGGGAAAATTCTTTGATCAGCGTCGCCAGCATAACTTTCAAACCAGCTGATGTCTGAACCATTGTAATCAGCAACATCATGACTTAACATTGCCACTACATCACCTGCCAGTGTGTAAATCCTGATCTCACATTGTGATGGCAGGTTATAAAAATAAATCTTTTTTGTTTGAGAAGTCGGGCCATCCCAGGCGGCTCCGGCACGATAAGGATTGGGATATACTCCCACTTTTGTGCTTTGCTTTTTATCTGTAAAATCATTAGCCGATGTGCCCGACCACAAACGAAAGGTATTTACCACAAATGATGATTCGAGCGAAGAAAGTGAAAGCTCGGTGTTACCCTCATCAAACGCCGTAACGATAAAAACATATTGCCATCCATTCAGCAAATTATTCAATTCATATTTATAGTAGTACGCTGTTGTATCACCATCAAAATAAACTGGTGTTGACAAGCGCACCGCTTCAAACCCGTTGTTGTATCCGATTGTATTACCCGGGTTATCCCATTGGGCAATCTGGTTTTGTTTCGTGATCTGCTGAACATCATCACCGGCATTGGAACGGTAGATGCGATACCCTTCGAAATCCAGCTCCCTGGAAATTGGATCAATAGATGATTCTGAACGGCGGTCCCAGTAGATGATGACCTGGTTAGATGCTGGAATAATCTTCACTTTAGGTGTGGCAGGTGGCTCCGGCAAAATGTAGCGATCCAAAACACCATTTGCAATCAGATCTTCTCCCGCATCAAGCTTTCCGTTTTCATTTCCATCTTCTCCCAAATAAGTTCTCTTTGCCCAATCGAGATGGCTGAACAATTCGGTGCGTGCATACTCTGTATCCTTTTCAGGGCCTGATGTGCCGCCGGTTTCCAATTG
>JBDSEW010000122.1:0-16494 GCA_039919825.1 Chitinophagales bacterium
TCAGCTATCTGAAAAAGGAATTTTTGATAGCTCCAGTCTTCCGCATTTAAAATAAAGCGTTCGCGGTGAATTTCGCTTTTCATCAACCTCATCATTATTTCAACCACGTCCTTTGCTGCAACAAAACCGGTACCGCCCGTAGTGTATGCAGGCATTTCTCTCCAACCGTTGAGAAAAAAACGTGGTGTTCCCTCCTGCCAGTTTCCATCACCAATTATTACGGATGGGTTTACAATTACAGCCTTCAATCCTTCAGCAATGCCCCGCCAGACTTCCCGTTCAGCAAGAAATTTGCTGATGCCATAATTCGAATGCACGCCATTCTCATCCCATTCCGTAGCCTCTGTAACATTCACTTCATTCAATGCCCTGCCGATAGCAGCCACAGAACTTACATACACCATCTTGCGGATATTTTTCTCCAGCGCAACATTCACGATGTTGGCTGTACCTTCTACATTCACTTTCATTAATGCGGCCCGATGTCGTGACTGAAAGGAAACCATTCCGGCACAATGATACACTTCGCTGCATCCTTTCATATACTCTTCCAGTGAAGGGATATCCAGAATATTTCCATCTACCCATTCTATCGTTCCATGTTTGAATTCATCCTGAAGCATTTTACTGTTCAGGCGCTTTAAGGCACGAATGGGTTCGTTTTGCAAAACCAGGGCGCGAAGCAGGTGCCTGCCTAAAAATCCCGTACCGCCAGTTACAAAAATCATGAAGCTTTTTTGTGGCAAGATACTATTACGCTGCCAATAGTTTTACGTCATGAAGAGGTTAGTATTTCATCTTCTGTTGAAGTGGACTTTAACATAATTGTATAATGCTTGCTGAAGACTCATCCGTTTCAAAAAAACCTTTTTCATCATGTAATCAAATAATAAAAAGAAAACCCCGGACTTATTCGTCCCGGGGTTTCATTATGTTATAGCAGCGCAATCACAGGTTGTTCCGGATTTACCCGATCCTGTTTATGCGGTTAGATTCCTGATTCATGTTTTTTACCTGTGGAAAAATAGATTTCACCACCTACTGAATCAGAAGAAGCACCGGTTACTGATGCAAGCACATTCACTTCATTGCGCATCCTCAACGCACCCATCAAACATACAAGCAAGGCTTCTTTAAATTTGATGGTCGCTGGATCAGGCACCACTAACGGAACAGAGGAATGATAATTGATCCTTTCCAGCAGGAATTTATTAAACGCCCCGCCGCCTGAAACCAGCATCGAATGACTTTCATCCTTTGTGAGGTATTCATTGGCGTAAATGTTTTTAATATCTTTTCCAATCTGAAGCGCAATATGTTCGGTTGCAGTTCGCAATTTATCTTCTACCTGTAGGCGATACTTTTTAAATACCGGAAGGAAAATTTTAGTTACCCAACCGCCACCAATTGATTTCGGATATGGTTTTTCATAGTACCATTGGGCATTGAGTTCATTCAGCAAGTCATGGTTAAGGGCTCCGGAACGTGCAATGGCTCCGTCCTTATCATACTCCAGGTCAATTTCGGAAGCGAGTGAATTCAAAACCATATTGGCGCCGCAGATATCAAATCCGATCATTTTGTTATCAAGGTGACAACTGATGTTGGCAATGCCACCAATGTTCAGGCAAAATTTAAAATCACCAAAGAGGATACGGTCACCTGTCGGAGCGATAGGTGTTCCCTGGCCACCAAGAGCAACATCCACCGTTCTGAAATTGCAAATAACATTGCATCCTGTTTCAGCAACTATAGCACCGCCATCACCTATCTGACTGGTCATTTGATTTTCCGGTTGATGGAAAACGGTTTGGCCATGTGAAGCAATGAAATCAATTTTTCCATCCAGCATGTTTTCCTGGATGAACTTGCGGGCAACCTCGCCCAGATAATGCCCGTAAAAAGCATCTGTTTTTAAATAGGTCACTGCATTTTGAAGTACCAGGCTCTGCAACCGCAATCTCCATTTAGGAGGATAAGGAATACATTCTGCTTTTTCAATTTCGTAACTCCATTTTCCATTGTCTTCTTCCAGGCGGCAATATGCGACATCAACACCATCCATAGAACTACCTGACATCATACCAAGAACATGATACGTTTTCATTTCCTAAAAATTTTAGTTTAATAAGAGAGATAAAGTGTAAAAAAACTACCCAGCTTTTTTGGAATCGTAAATGTATTAACAAAAAGTCAAAATTTGTACTACCTAACTTAAAGAATAAATTTCCGGTAGTCATCGAATAAGCGTAAGAGAACCCTTGTCATGCAGGATGTCGCCGTCGTAGGTGATGCCTGATATGGAATAGATATAGGTTCCGAGTTCACAGGGTAAATCTTTATAAGAACCATCCCAGCCTTCATCATTTCCCGATGCATCTGAATATACCTCCTGTCCCCAGCGGCTAAATACCTTTACAGATAAAACTTCCTGAATACCCTTTGTATAGAATACAAAATAGTCATTTAACCCGTCGCCATTCGGGGTGAAAGCATTCGGTACTAGGAAGAGGTGATTGTGTGTTACGATAACAGTAACTGAATCTGTTGCGTTGCATCCATTTTCAGATGAAACTATCACAGTATATGTAATAGTATTTATAGGATCAGCTATGGGATTTGCAATAGTTGGATCATCGAGGTTGTCCGGTGGCGACCATTTGTAAGTACCAACTCCGGTAGCATTCAACTGTACCGATTCGCCCTGGTTAATCGTTACATCTTCTCCTGCATCCACATCAGGCGGAAATAAAACGGTTACTGTTACAGTATCTTCATCAACACATGAACCGATGGATGCAGTTACGAAATAGGTAGTGGTAATATCAGGATCAACAACAGGATTAGCAATGCCGGTACTATTGATTTCATAGTCCGGCGACCACAGATACTCCACTGCATTGGATGATAAAAGCTGCACGCTTTCTCCCTCGCAAATAGTAATATCAGCACTTGTGGTAGCGATTACCGTATCAGTAGTCTGGATAGTAACAGAATCTTTGGAAACACAACCAAAATTGTTGGTAACGGTTACAGTATAAACAGTAGTTACCTGCGGATTTACTTTTGGATTGGGAGAAGTAAGATCATTAATGTTGCTGTTGGGTGACCATACATAACTATTTCCGTCTTCAGCATGAAGTGTTACTGTATCAATATTGCAAATAAAAGTGTCCGGCCCTGCATTAACTATGGGCAATGGAAAAACCTGTACCTGCTTTGTTAGTATTGATTTGCAACCATAATTATTGTAAGCTGTCAGGCTCACATTAAAGGTTCCACTGCTTGTGAACGCATGTGCAGGATCTTGCTGAACATTAGTGGTACCGTCTCCAAAATCCCATAACCAATCCGAAACATAGCCATCCAGCGGGACCGATAGGTCATCAAAAAGAACCGGCGTAAGCATGCATTCATCCTCAAATGAAAAATCAGCTGTAATGCCTTTCCTTATTTCTACATATTTGAAAACTGAGTCACCGCAAACCTGACCAAGAGATGCCTGTAATACAACCTTGTAAACTCCAGTGTCGGGATAAACATACACGGGATCCGAAAGTGTTGAAACATCACTGGTAATTCCGGGCACTCCAAAATCCCAGTTAAAGGTAGTAGTGCCATAACTCAGGTTGCTGAAATCAGCCAGATATGTGCCACACAACAATAAGGTATCGTTTACAGAGGTGCTTCCTGCAACATTAAAGTTTGCTTCTATTAATGCGTTGCAGGTAGTGATATTAAACTGGAAGTCACGTACATCCTGGCACAGAAAAACACCGTTCCGGTATTCCTTCACGCAAACCCCAACAACATACTGACCCAATGCCGTTGGAAAGCCTGTGAGCAAACCAGTTACAGGATCAATGCTCATAGCAGGTATGCCACCTATTTGATTATTTACATTGTAGGGTGGTTGCCATACTACCGGGTCGTAGGGTGGAGGGGGCGCAGGAACCGGTTGTGGTAAAGCAGCATCTGCCCCCTGGTAAGGCGTGCAAAGCGAGTACACCAGTGAATCACCATTAGGATCTGTTGCACTGTGGTCGAATTCCAATACCTGGTCTACACAGATAACGATGGGTGGATAGTTTTTAAACCTGGGGCTGCTGTTGCAGGATGCAACAGTGGTTCCCGGAATATGAGAGGTAAATGTTGCCCCTGTGTTTGAAGGATCATAAAGATTCACAATGGTATTGTTTCGGCAACAGCGCTGGTAGGAAAGGTCATAGCCTCCTGAATTGGGTAATAAGTTGAGAACTGTTTTATACACCGCTTCTTCCACACAAACGCCGGGTGGCAATTGCAGGCATGGATTGGTAAGGTCCGGATCAATAGAATTTGACCCGGGAAAAGGGATCAGCAATGTTTGTTGCAATAAACCGGTTGAGCTATAGATGGCTACTGCTGCAGGGTCGTCAAAAGGAGTAGTACTGTTACAATCCCGGTAAATCTTTAGTGTGATCTCGTAATTATTGTTTCCCAGGCAGGTATAGTACAACTCACCTCCTATGATATGCCATGCCCGTGATGAGAAAGGGAAAAATAACAGTAGCAATAATAAACCGGCGAGAACTTTCATTTCAAATGATCAGCAGCAGAACCAATTCCCGAAAATAAGAAACCAGCAGCACTTGGACAAAATTACGTCACCTGCTTTCGACAAAATGCATGAAATGAGGTGTATTAAGCCGTTAGGGGCACTGATTTTTTTTAATGTTACGCCCATAGGTCGTCAACCTTCATTGACACATAGGAGCCATTGGGTGTACGACAATTCCTTCAGTTTTCTCGAGCAATGTTTAGTGGGAGTCCAACAATGGACTGTCATAGGGAAGGTACTGTCCTTGGTCGGCGTCTCGCCGACCACAAAAACAAAGATTTGTCGTACACTCAGCCATTGGAACTAACGTCTACTTTCTGCAAATTCAACTATTTTTGCCCCGATTTTTAAAATACGGTGACAGATTGACCGAATATTACCGGTGGCAAAGCATTTGCTTATGCGATCCGCTTAAACTTTTAGTGCTAATGGAAAACAAAGATCCCAACTCTTCATTTGATGAATCTATGGAGGAAAAGAAAGAATCATTGGAAAATCAAAATGACCAGCCCGAAATGGATTACTCAGGGGAAGAAATACTTCATAAAATAGATAACGACGCAGTGGAAAATGGAACCGGGGAAAATCAGGAGCATGCAGAAGGAAACGACCTGCTCAGCAAATTAGGTTTGTCAAAAAAGGACAAGCTAAAGAAAGAAAATACGGAGCTGAAGCAAAAATCAGATGAACTGAATGATAAATTTCTTCGCCTTTATGCGGAATTCGACAATTACAAAAAACGAACGCAAAAAGAACGCATCGAGCTTTCCAAAACCGCCGGCATTGAGATCATCAATTCATTGATTCCTGTGGTGGATGACTTTTCAAGGGCCATGAAGCAGATGGAAGCATCGCAGGACCTCAATGCTTTACAGGAAGGAGTGAAACTGATCCAGCAAAAGATGACCAGCATTCTGGAGGCACGGGGCTTAAAACAAATGAAAGCGCTGGGCGAACCTTTCAATCCTGAATTACACGAGGCCATTGCAGAAATCCCCTCACCGGATGAAACCATGAAAGGCAAAGTAGTGGATGAAATTGAGTCCGGATATTACCTGAATGATAAAATCATCAGGCATGCGAAGGTGGTGGTAGGGAAATAATTCGGAGCACCAAACACCTATCACAAAAAACGATTGACCTCATTCAGCACCTTCATTTTCCAAAAGAATTAATCAATGTACAACGTCAATTGAGTTACGTGAATCGTGCATTGTAAACAATAAAAACAAATGGCTTCAAAGAGAGATTATTACGAAGTATTGGGCGTGGGGAAAAGCGCTTCCGCGGAGGAAATTAAAAAAGGCTACCGCAAGGTGGCCATGCAATTCCACCCTGACAGAAATCCAAACGACAAGGGTGCTGAGGATAAATTCAAAGAAGCCGCAGAAGCATATGAGGTGCTCAGCGACAACGACAAGAAAAAACGTTACGATCAGTTCGGACATGCAGGTGTAGGAGGAAGTGGAGGCTATAGCAATGCGGGGGGAACAGGAGGTATGCGCATGGAAGATATCTTCACCAATTTCGGAGATATCTTTAACGATATGGGCGGCAGCCCGTTTGAAGCATTCTTTGGCGGAGGCAGGTCATCGCGTGATCGATCACGCGGCGTGCGGGGAGGAAATCTTCGCATCAAAGTTCCACTTAACCTGCAGGAGATTGCCAAAGGCGCTCACAAAACATTAAAAGTAAAAAAATACGTATCGTGCCAGACCTGCAGTGGTAGCGGAGCAAAGGATAAAAGTTCTTTCCATTCCTGTACTACGTGTAAAGGGAGCGGTGTAATACGACGTGTCCAGAATACCATTCTCGGACAGATGGCTACCACTACCACCTGCCCCACCTGTAACGGTGAAGGCCAGGTAATCACTGCAAAATGCGCTACCTGTCATGGAGAAGGTAGGGTTTACAGTGAAGAAACCATCAACGTAGATATTCCCGCAGGTGTGGCTGAAGGCATGCAACTGTCAATGAGTGGCAAGGGAAATGCGGGTGAACGCGGTGGCACTACCGGCGATCTTATTATTGCTATTGAAGAAGAAGACCATGGTGAATTGAAACGCGATGGCAACAATGTAGCCTATGAGTTGTACATCTCTTTCCCGGATGCTGCATTAGGTACCAGTGTAGACGTGCCTACCATTGATGGCAAAGCGCGTATAAAAATAAAACCCGGCACACAGGCTGGAGAAATTTTCAGGCTGAAAGGAAAAGGATTGCCCAATGTAAATGCCTACGGCAATGGAGATCAGTTAATTCATGTAAGTGTTTGGGTGCCCAAAGAAATTTCAACTGAAGAACGCCAGCAGCTGGAAAAGCTGAAGGAAGCACACAACTTCAAACCCAATCCTGGAAAAAATGAACGGAATTTCTTCGAGAAGATGCGGGATTACTTTGCATAACATCAAAGAAGTAACACACAAAAAAGGGCACTCAACCATTTGAACTGCCTTTTTTATTTTCAGGAAACCTGGCTTCGTGAGTGATGTACTATAAACCACATATATACTGTTGTTTTTGTCCTGATGCTTTCGTGGTATTAAAAATTTTTGCTACAAAGACTAAGGCACAATGGTTTCAATTGCTAAATAGCATTGACCAACATTTTCGTGGTTCCGGTTTTCCGTATTGATTAATTTGTTCCAGAGCTAACGCAATTACTCCGTCTCTAATTAATGATTGATAATTATCTTTGACAAAAAACTACTCATTGGTATCGTTTTCTTAGTGATTATCCTGGTATTTGCACTGATGGTGATAGTACTGTACAATTCGCTTATCAGGAAAAAAAATGCAGTCGGCAATGCTTTCGGTGCTATTGACGCAATGCTGAAGAAGCGGTATGACCTGCTTCCCAATTTAGCAACCACCGTAAAGACCTACATGAATTACGAACGTGATACACTTACAAAAATCACTGAGCTTCGTAACAAGGCAACTTTGGGAAATATTTCTTCTGATCAAAAAATACAACTGGAAAACCAGATCAGCGGCGCCATGCGCAACATAATGGTGCAGGTAGAAAATTACCCTGACCTTAAAGCCAACCAAAACTTTCTGCAACTGCAGGGATCATGGAATGAAATTGAAGAACAGATCTCTGCTGCCCGCCGTGCCTACAATGCCACTGTAAATAATTACAACAATGTGGTGGAACAATTTCCTACCAACATGATGTCGCGCATGATGAATTATATCTTAAAACCGTACCTCGAAATTCCGGAAGATGAACGGAAGAATGTGAGTGCGGAAGCGTATTACGCATAGCGAAAGCCGGAGGCTTAAAAAACGCTTCCCGTTGCATTTTTATACCATAATTGCTTTTATTATTAGATGATAAGTTTTATTTCTTTAAAAAAAATTCTATCATTGATACAGAAATGCAGCACCATGACACCCGCTGCTCCCTTGATTTATGAACTGCATCATGTGTGCGACCGGATCATCTTCCCATAAAGAATCCATTCATTTTCACTACATAAAACCTAATCATTATGGCCACCCCAAAGTTAGCTGACCAGGTAAACGAGTTCATGAAGAAGATCAAGAAGAAAAATGCGCATGAGCCTGAATTCCACCAGGCCGTGATGGAAGTTGCTGAATCGCTGCTTCCATTTCTTGAGGAGCATCCAAAATATAAAAAAGCAAAAATTCTCGAGCGGATTGCAGAACCTGACCGGGTAATTATGTTTCGCGTAACCTGGATCGATGATCAGGGTGAATTCCAGATCAACCGGGGATTCCGAATCCAGATGAACAATGCTATTGGCCCTTATAAGGGAGGCTTACGTTTTCATCCCACAGTTTACATCGGCATTCTGAAGTTTTTAGCCTTTGAGCAGGTCTTTAAAAATTCACTTACCGGGTTGCCGATGGGCGGAGGAAAAGGTGGAAGCGATTTTGATCCGAAAGGAAAATCTGATAATGAAGTAATGCGCTTCTGCCAGAGCTTTATGACAGAGTTGTACCGTCATATTGGTGCAGATACAGATGTGCCGGCGGGCGATATTGGCGTTGGCGGACGTGAAGTAGGTTATTTATACGGGCAATACAAGCGCCTCCGCAATAAATTCACCGGTGTGCTTACCGGTAAGTCTATTGATTCAGGTGGAAGTTTGATAAGGCCTGAAGCTACCGGTTACGGATGTGTTTATTTCACCCAGGAAATGCTCGCGACACGCAAAATGAATATGAAAGCAAAAAGAGTGGTGATCAGCGGTTCGGGAAACGTGGCGCAATATGCGGCTGAAAAAGTGATTCAACTGGGAGGAAAAGTAGTCACGCTCTCCGATTCAGAAGGATACATTTATGATGAGCATGGAATTACAAAGGAGAAACTGGAATTTGTGATGTGGTTGAAAAATGAGCAGCGGGGACGCATCAGGGAATACACGGAGAAATACGGAGGCGAATTTTTCGCACGCAAAAAACCATGGGATGTGAAGTGTGATATAGCATTGCCCTGCGCGACACAAAATGAATTGAATTATGAGGATGCAAAAAAATTAACACGTTATGGATGTATTGCTGTAGCGGAAGGAGCCAACATGCCCTGCACATACGAAGCGGTGAATTGGTTTCTTAAAAAAGGAATTTTGTACGCACCCGGAAAAGCCTCGAATGCAGGAGGTGTGGCAGTATCCGGTTTGGAAATGACCCAGAATTCGCAACGCATGTCGTGGACCCGTGAAGCAGTTGATAAAAGACTGCATGAAATCATGAAAGACATTCATACAAGTTGTGTGAAGTATGGAAGTAATGGCGAGACAATTAACTATGTGAAGGGTGCTAACATTGGTGGATTTGTAAAGGTGGCGGATGCAATGATTGCACAGGGATTGGTGTAGTGGAAAGTGCATATTAGATTACCTGAACTTGATTAAGAGAAATCCTTCTCTCCAATAATTTTTACCGCAACGCCTGTTTCAATACGTTTTCCAATTTCAGTTGGAGGAATGTAACAGTTTACGGTTAAGTAATAATGATGCCCGTAATTTTCCAGGGTCGACCATTCCGGCAGGGTGGAAGCACGTTGCCTTGCAAACGTTCGTGGAAAAGCATGAATAACTTCACCCGTTTCAGGATTGCGTGTTGGAACTACACACCTTGCACGCGGACTGATTCCAAACATCGTAACATCACCCACTTTAAATTCAATTCCTCTTCCTTCCATAGAAAACAGGTGGTCTTCCCAAAAAGCAGGAACACCTTCCATCTCTAAAGTTGCCCTGAAACGTTTCCGGGTTTCTTCTAAATCCATATTATTAAACCATGCTGAAACTGCTTGTAAGCTGGAAGTGGAAAGTATGGTTGCACCGCTGATATCGGGAATATCCATAAACCGGCCGGTTGTATTCTGAATGAGCTGTGTGTTTACACCAAAATATTCCGTCAGGTAAGATTGTATTGCTTCTTTTTCTTTTTGCAGGTGAAAATGATTCCAGGTTGCCTGCTTCCCATGCCGGAATGAAATTATTTCATTTTCAAAATCAACATTTGAACGTAAAGCATGAACAAGCGGGTTCGTTTTGCCTGATATAAAATTTCCTTCTTCATCACTCATTGCATATTCTCTGTCATGTAAGAGACAACCCCCTGCTGATATCACTGCATTTTTCAGAACCATTCCATCCAGCGACTTAACCGGGTAAATGGTAATGCATCTTAGGACAGGTTCAATTTTCACAGTCGCGCTGGGTATTTAAAAAGTGGCAAATGAGCTGTTACAATGGCAATTTCATTGCAACCCCATCTCCTTCACGGGCCGCATCAGCTTGTCATACTTGTTCTTCCAGAATAAATTGTTCATCAGCCGGGCCGACCACGGAAGTGAATCATCGAGCACTTTATTTTCTTCGGGGGACAGCGAATCACGCAACCAGGGAATCATATAAGAAAGATAACGCACAGGGGCTTTCCGTTTCACCTGGCTTTCAATGTTACGCTGCTCTTCAGGAGTGAAGTGTATCTTCATTTTTTCGAGGATGTATTTTTCCTCTTTTACAATATGTCCATTAAAAACTTTTAAAAGCTCTGCCGTATTGTTTTGGAGCTCTTTGTTAAGGCCGGCAGATGGTCCTTTTCGTTGCAGTTCACCCAGCAACCGTTTTATTTCATCAATCAAAAACTGCAACCGGTTGTGTTCCACTTCCATCACTTCAATAATTTCAGAAGGAGCTTCCAGTCGTTCTTCCACCGCACGAAATAGTAAATCGTCCTCCGCTGCATGATGTGCTTCCATCATGTTCCAGAAGAACTCATACCATTTCTTCAACTGGTTGAATTCTTCCTGTTGCAGCCTGTCAATACGTTGTGCAATGGTATTTAACAATTCCACATCACGCGTTAAAGCGCGGTGTGCGAAAAAAGAACCCTGCATCACAAATTGATTCATATCAGCTTAGCGCTATAGTATTGAAAATGTGCACAAAGGTAATAAACGGTTAATCACCTTGTTGAAACCAAAAGGGGGCCGGTGATGTTCACGCTGGTTGCTGGACGAAATTTACCCAGGTACAATTGATTTTGTTAAAATTAGGATGCGACAAATCATATTTAAGGCATCCAATTCAGTTCACTATCAATGACACATGGCACGTGACATTTTTTCCTGTTGTGATTGATATACTATCTTTGACGAAATTACTTTTCACTTGTTTTAAAGATTTGAAAGTCTAATTCATGTCCCGAACCACCCTCCTTATTATCCTCCTCCTCAGCGGTGTATTTATTTTCTTTATTGCCAAAAAAATTGTTTCAGGAAACGAAGCTACCACTGCCAGTGCGCAGAAAAAAGGCGGTGGCCCGGTAATGTCGGAGGTAATGATTGTGCGTGATACCCTGATCACCTACCACCTTCAGGCTACGGGAACTATCCGTGCCAATGAGGAAGTGAGTATAGTAAGTGAATACCCGGGAAAAATCACCGGAATTTATTTTAAGGAAGGTACAACCATCGCAAAAGGTGCACTCCTCTTCCGGATGGATGATGCTGAATTAAAAGCAAGAAAGAAAAAACTGGAAGTAGCTACCACGCTGGCCACACAAAATGAGCATCGTCTGAATGTATTGCTATCGAAAGGTGGTGCCAGCCAGCAGGACTACGATGTGGTGATGAATAATTTACAATCCATTGAGGCCGATCTCGACCTTATCAATGTGCAGTTGGCAAAAACAGAGATCCGTGCACCCTTTGCAGGAAAAGCAGGATTGCGCACTGTGAGTGAAGGAGCCTATGTATCCGCCAATACTGTTCTTACCGTGCTGCAGGATGTAAATAAAGTGAAGGTTGACTTTACCTTGTCTGAAAAATATGCAAGCATCATTCAGCCCGGACAACAAATTTCTTTCTCAGTAGAAAATGATACGCTCGCTTTTAGCGCCTCCGTACTTGCTACAGAACCGGCAGTTAATCCGTCCACCCGTTCCATCACAGTGCGTGCAATAACTGACAATACACAACGCCGGTTAATTCCGGGCACCTCCTCTACTATTTCCATTGCCCTGAAAGAAAATCGTGGTTCTGTGATGGTTCCCAGCCGTGCACTGATTCCACAATCAGCAGGCTTCCGGGCTTTTGTTTTGAAAAACGGAAAGGCAATGCCTGTAGCTCTGAAAACCGGCTACCGTGATGAAAACAATGTGCAGGTACTTGAAGGACTTTCTGCAGGCGATACACTATTGACTACCAATATGCTGATGTTACGTCCTGATGTGGCAGTGAAGCCCGTTATTAAATGAATCGAATAAAAATTAAATGAGCAGCCTTTCTTCCACCTCTATTGATCGTCCGGTACTAAGCCTTGTAATGTCGCTGATGCTGGTATTGCTGGGCGTAGTAGGATTTTATTTTCTTGGTGTGCGTGAATATCCTGCTGTGGATCCTCCTACAGTTACAGTCACCACTACCTATACAGGAGCAAATGCCGATATTATCGAATCCCAGGTAACAGAGCCACTTGAAGAAGCACTGAATGGTATTGATGGCATACGTACCATCTCCTCCACTTCACGCGAACAGGCAAGCATTATCACAGTAGAATTTAATATTGATGAAGACCTCGAAAAGGCAACGAATGATGTGCGTGACCGCGTTTCGCGTGCTGTGCGGAACCTTCCACGCGATGTAGAACCTCCGGTAGTTGAAAAAGCGGATGCCAATTCTGAACCCATCATCTTTATGACGTTGCGCAGCGACACGCGCAACATTATGGAAGTGAATGCTATTGCCACCAACGTAGTAAAGGAAAGGCTGCAGACCATTTCCGGCGTGAGCTTCGTACGCATCTTCGGCGAAAAAAAATATTCGATGCGGCTCTGGATGGATCCTTCAAAAATGGTGGCCTTTGGCATAACACCGGTAGATGTACAAAATGCCCTCGACCGGGAAAACATAGAATTGCCTTCAGGCAGGATTGAAGGCAACGAGACAGAATTAACCATTCGCACACTTGGCAAGCTCACGAAACCGGAGGAATTCAATAACCTGATCATTAAAGAAGCGGATGGCACTATTACCCGTTTTAGCGATATCGGATTTGCAACTCTCGGCCCGGAGAATGAACGAAGTGCTGTAAAAAGAAACCTGGTACCCATGATCGGCATTGCACTGGTTCCGCAACCGGGAGCCAACGCAGTCGACATTTCCGATGAATTTTATAAACGAAAAATACAATTAGAGAAAGAGCTGCCTGCTGATTGTAAACTGGAAGTAGGTTTCGACTTTACCACTTTCGTAAGAAAAACCATTACCGAAGTTCAGGACACTGTGCTGATTGCTTTTCTATTGGTTATTCTGATCATCTTCTTATTCCTCCGCGACTGGCGATCGACGCTTATTCCGGTAGTTGCCATCCCCATTTCAATTATCGCTGCGTTCTTTATCATGTATGTAGCAGGATTTTCCATCAATGTATTAACACTAGTGGCCATTATCCTTTCTATTGGTTTGGTGTGCGATGATGCCATTGTAGTGCTCGAAAATATCTATGCAAAAGTAGAAGACGGAAAATCGCCGATGCAGGCGGCCAAAGAGGGATCAAGAGAAATCTTCTTTGCTGTTATTTCCACTACCATCACGCTGGCGGCAGTATTTTTTCCCATTATGTTTCTTACCGGGCTTACGGGAAGATTGTTCCGTGAATTTGGTGTGGTGGTCGCAGGTTCAGTATTGATCTCTGCTTTTGTTGCATTGACGCTTTCTCCGATGATGAGTTCCCGCCTGCTGAAACATCATGACAAGCAAAACTGGTTTTACCGTGTTACAGAACCCTTCTTCGAAAGGATGATCAATGGTTATCGTTCTTCTTTGGAAGCCTTCATGAGCAGGCGATGGCTGGTTTTCCCGATCCTTGGCGTTATAGGGTTGCTGGTGGTGATCTTATTGAGATTTGTTCCTTCAGAGCTTGCACCCTACGAAGACCGTTCCAGCATCCGTATTTCTGTAACAGGGCCCGAAGGTTCCTCCTATGAGTTCACTGAAAAGTACATGGACGAATTGTCTAAATATGTGATGGATTCCATTCCTGAGTCTACGTCTTCACTGAGCATAATCGCTCCAAGTTTTGGTTCTGTAGGAACTGTAAATACCGGTACGCAAAGTATCTATTTAAGTGATCCATCTGAACGTGAGCGTTCTGTAAACCAGATCATGCAACAACTTACCCGTGATCTTAAATACCTCACCGGCATCCGCGCATTTCCAAATACACCGCCAACAATCGGCAGCCGCTTCGCAGGTCAGCCATTGCAGTATGTGATACAGGCGCCTGATCTTGCTTCATTGATTGAAGTGCTGCCAAAATTTTTAGAAGAAGCTAATAAAAGTCCCAGGCTGCAATTTGTTGATGCGGATCTTAAAGTTAACAAGCCAGAACTCACACTCACGGTGAATCGTGAAAAAGCTTCAGAACTGGGCGTGTCAGTTGCTGACGTTGCTAAAACATTGCAACTCGCGCTAAGCGGGCAACGCATGGGTTATTTTATTATGGAGGGAAAACAATACCAGGTGATCGGGCAACTGGAAAGGGAAGACCGCAGCAAACCCAGCGACCTGAAAAATATTTATGTGCGCAGCAACAATGGCAACATGATCTCGCTTGATAACCTCATCATCCTTAATGACAATACCAGCCCTGCTGCAGTCTATCGTTTCAACAGGTATGTGTCGGCCACTATATCATCTGGCCTTCCTGCAGGTTCCTCCTTGGGTGACGGTATTGAAGCAATGGATGAAATTGCAGCGAAGGTGCTTCCGGAAACATTCACCACTTCATTGAAAGGACAGGCACGTGATTTCAAAGACAGCTCTTCCAGTTTGTTGTTTGCTTTCCTGCTGGCGCTATTGGTGATTTACCTGATCCTCGCCGCGCAGTTTGAAAGCTTCCGTGATCCGATGATCATACTTTTCACGGTACCTGCAGCCATAGCCGGTGCATTGTTCAGTCTGTGGTATTTTGATCAGACACTCAACATTTTTTCTCAGATCGGCATGATCATGCTGATTGGTTTGATCACGAAGAATGGAATTTTAATTGTAGAGTTTGCCAATCAGCGCAAAGAGCAGGGCTTGAAGAAAACTGCAGCTGTGAAAGATGCAGCAGAACGGCGTTTCAGGCCTATCCTGATGACAACGTCGGCTACCTTATTGGGCATTCTTCCGATTGCATTGTCGCTGGGCGCATCTGCCAGCAGTCGTCAATCCTTAGGAATTGCGGTGGTTGGCGGATTGATGTTTTCAGCGTTTCTTACCCTGTATATTGTGCCTGCACTGTATTCCTATCTTTCGAAAGAAGGAAAGGTGGAAACTGTTCCCGTATATTCCAACAGAAAAGAACCTGCGGAACTAACTACCTGAATTAATTGAGGAGCTGCTCCAAAGTTTTTAGCTGTTGTTATGAGTACCTTGAATCTTCATTATCTTCTTGAAAAATAATCTTCTGACATGCTTCGAATCATTCCTGCCATCCTCTTCATCGCTATAGCAACTTTTGCAAGTGCACAGGAAGTGCTTACCCTTGAACAGGCGCTGCAAACCGGCTTGCAAAACAATTACAGCGTTCGCATTGCTAAAAATGATGCGAGCATTTCCTCCAACAATGTGACACCGGGCAATGCCGGATTTCTTCCTTCAGTGGATGCCTATGCTGACCTGACACAAGGCATCAACAACAGTAATCAGCAATACCTGTCAGGACAGGAAGTAGAAAAAACCGGCGCGAAAAACACGACGGGCACTACGGGCGTTGGCCTCACCTGGACTTTGTTTGATGGATTCAGCATGTTTGTTTCGCACGATCAGTTAAAGTTATCCGAAGAAAATGGTCAAGCGCTTTTGAAACAACAAGTTGAAAACACAATGTCCCTCATCATTGCAGCTTATTATGATGTGCTGCTTGAACAATACCTTCTCAATGCTTTGAATGAACAGCGCGAAATTTCCCTGTTCAGAAAAGAATTACTCGATACGCGATTGTCGGTGGGTAGCGCCTCTAAAATTGAATTGCTGAAAGCAACAGTAGATTTGAATGCAGATCAAACGGCGGTAATACAGCAGGAGGCGGAAGTGCAGAAAATAAAAGTGCGTCTCAACCAATTGCTCGCGCGTGATGTGAACATTGATTTTTCAGTTGATTCAACAGTGCAATGGAACACGACACTCGTGTATGACCAACTGCGTCAGGATCTGCTCGCACATAACTCTGAGTTGCTAATCTCTAATCAGTTCTTGCGGCTTGCTGCATTGAATATGAAACAGACAACGGCAAAACGCTACCCTATTATCGGGGTGAATACAGGATATGACTTTTTACAATCCACTTCTGAATCAGGATTTGTAAGTTCCAACAGAACCAATGGCCTTTATTACGGACTGACTGCCAGCATCAATATTT
>JBDSEW010000128.1:0-4407 GCA_039919825.1 Chitinophagales bacterium
TCTTTACTGCATCATCAATATCAGCTAGTTTTACCTTTTTCTCTGCTAAAGATTCCTTTGTATAGGAATAATAAACAGCTCCCTGCATATCCATGTCAACTCCGGCATTCAATGCTTCTTCACCCGCTTCCTTATTATCTTTTGCAAAACCATGCGGCACCATTTCATTGATGGATGTATAATCTGTTACCACGAATCCTTTCCACTTCCAGTCTCTTTTCAAAATATCCTTTAACAGAAAAGGATTACCTGAAGAAGGTACACCATTGATCTCATTAAAAGAAGTCATGAAAGTAGCCACACCCGCATCTGCACAGGCTTTAAATGGTGGCAGGTACACATCGCGTAATGTGTTTTCAGAAATATCGACAGTATGATAATCACGTCCGGCCTGGGCAGCGCCGTACGCAGCATAATGTTTTGCGCAGGCAGCAATGGAATTGTAGTTCCGAAGCTGATCGCCCTGAAATCCTTTCACACGTGCTTTGGCAATCTGCGCTCCTAAATAAGTATCTTCTCCTGCCCCTTCCATTACCCTTCCCCAGCGCGGATCCCGTGCTATATCAACCATCGGTGCAAAGGTCCAGTTGATTCCTTCTGCCGCTGCTTCTGTTGCAGCTATTCTTGAAGATTTTTCCATGGCCTCCAGGTCCCAGCTACAGGCTTCACCAAGCGGGATA
Source organism: Chitinophagales bacterium (assembly GCA_039919825.1). Taxonomy (GTDB): domain Bacteria; phylum Bacteroidota; class Bacteroidia; order Chitinophagales; family UBA10324; genus JACCZZ01. Next base: position 681 of record JBDSEW010000128.1, read on the forward strand.
GGAAAGATTGTACGATGTCCATGAATCACATCATAACCAAACAATAATGGAATATGCAAACGTGTTTGCTCTACCGCGGCACGTTGCAATTCACGGTTATATTTAACTGTGTAGGCGTTGAAGATAGAACCCATCTTACCTGACCGGATATCGTCCATGTAGTTACTCTTCACGGTAGGCCCGGTTACATCCCAATCAGATGTAAACAATGTCATTTGTCCAATCTTTTCTTCCAGCGTCATTTTGCCAACCAGCGAATCGATAAATTTTTGCTTGTTGTTTTGAGCTGTTGAGAAAAGCGGCATCAAAAAAAAGGAGAGCACAAGTGCAAAAACAAGAGGTGTGTTCTTCATGAATTGGGTTTATGGTTTTATTTTTTATGATTTGGGGTGAATGCAGAAGGTTTCCTGATGAACCTGATTGAGTAAGTTCATCATTGCTGTCATGCCGAAATTATTCGGTATCTGTGCCTATTGACAAGATCCTGAAACAAGTTCAGGATGACTTCCACTTGCATTCAGAGAGACTTCCGCGTGCATTCAGTCTGATCTTAAATCCTAATTCGTAAATCCCAATTTATCCATCGCCACATCCACTTCCGGGCTTGACATGAACAAATCCCACAACAAACCTGTACGGTAATTTTCCATCATCACAATGATAGGACCTTCATCAATCGCCAGTGCAGAATTCCCATACCATCCTTCAGTTACATTAAACGCGTCATAAAATCCATAAGGTCCCCATAACTTATCTCCCAGGGTATAATAGAAAAACTTTAATGCTTCCATGGAAGATTCAGGCGTGTACGGAAATGAGGAAAGAGCGGCAGTTGGTGCAATTACTCCAAGGTCATTGGTTGGTGAGTGAGCATTATAACCGCTTTGGTTATCACTTGCAGTAAGCCCCCAGCAGTTGGTTCCATAACCCACATAGTCTTTCGGATTATCGATGCAATAAGCACGGTTGATCTGTGTATGATTTACATTTTGTTCCCAATAATTGGCATAATCATCCTTTAAATTATGCGGGTTGAATCCAAGAAATGAATAATGCGCAAAAAATAAAGGGCCACCAAAAGCACCTCCTACCGGCAATGTATATCCGTAGTAGCTGTTTCCATTTTCAATTCCTCCATTGCTTGCCCAACCGCTGTGATATACTGTTGCATCAATGGTGTGAGTAGGTGAGCCTGCTGCCAATATGTAAGTGATGAGTGCCTCGTTGTATCCTTTAATCTGCATGTTCATGATCCATCCCTTATCAGGTGACCAGTGCCAGTACAATACATTCTGACCACTTTTGGTAAACCAATCCCACTCTACTGTATTCCACAGGACGTTGATTTTTGCGATGAGTGCATTCTCCTGAGAATTTCCAGGATCAAGAAATTGGCGAACCGTAAGCAAGCCCTGCATCATGTAAGATGTTTCTACCAGGTCGGCTCCATTATCATTGGAGCTGAAAGGAATTACATCGCCGTTGGTTCCATTCATCCAGTGTGGCCAGGCTCCATGAAAACGATCTGCACCGGTTAAAAAGTCTACGATTTTTTCAAGCCGGTCCACGCCTTCCTGCCGCGAAATAAAATTTCTGCTGATGCCTACGACAATGGCCATTACCCCGAACCCGGAACCGCCTGTGGTTACAATGTAGCCGGACGATTCTCGTTCGAGTGCAAGTCCGCTTACAGGATGCGCATAATCCCAGAAATATTTAAAAGTAGTTTCTTCTACCAGCGTCAACAATGCATCATCTGATACTACCGGGAATTTCGGAGTCGTATCCAGTGCTGCATAAAATTCTTTTGTATAGCCGTTGAATAAAAAGCCATTGGCTGCTTTTATTGAGGTGGAAAGTGTAAAAAAATATTTTTCAAAATGCTTGAGTGGCGGAGCAGCACTTACAGTTATCTTATTTCCGCTGTCAGAAAGCGAATAGTTAATAGACGCATACTCACCTCCGTTGTAAACGCGCACTGAATATTGGTCAAGAGACGCAGGATCTACAGGCCTGTCGAAAGTAATTACAGCAGGAAAATTACGGTCAACATCTGTAACCCGCTCTGAAGTGAAAAGCTCCTTTCCTGAAACAAGAATGGATACAATTTTTAATGATCCCTGAACAGTGATAAAATTTATCGTAATGCCCGGGTAGGTTTCTTTTTGTGCACCCTCTAAACCGGCTGTGATCTGAAGCTGGTAGGTAGTATTGTTTTCAAGATCAGCAACAGATTTTGCTGAAAACGTTTTATTGTTGTCGAGGAAAGAAAAATTTAGCTGGATAGCTGTTCCTGAGGAAGAAAGCAATACTGCTTCTTTGACTGCAGCAGTATCGAGCGCCGCCGTAAATGCAGCAACAATAGGTTGATCGATTGGAATGTCATCGTTAGAAGCTCCTGAAGTAACATTCAATACTACAGTACCCACCCGAATGGTAGACAACTGGAGTGTTCCTGTTACATCGGTTCCTCCATCATCCTTTTTGCAGGAGATATTCAGTACCAGGAAGGCTGCAAAGACGAAAACACTTATTTTTTTATAGATCATAAGTTGATGACCGGGTAAACAATCCAAAGGTTCCCCGTTTAACTGAGGAACCTTTGGATCTTAACTAACAGAATTAATTTGAAAGGTGAAAATTGCCGGCAAAGCCTGCTTCACCATGTATTATTTACTTGAATTGTACATAAGGGTAATTTCATCCTGGGTCAGCACTCTGTGATAAACTCTCACGTCATCAAGCCATCCCTGGAAGTGATTGGAATCAGGTGAATTTACGTTGCCCCATGGTTCAGTGGAAAACAAAGCACTTGATTTATCTTCAGCAAAACCAAAAACAAATCCCTGTCCAACATCAGTAGCAAGCGGGTCAAACTTAAGGCCAACACAATTCAGTTTGTTAGAACCAGCGGGCCACAGGTCAAAATCCTGAGCTTTCATCAATTCGCCATTGATGTACATTGAACCAACTTTGGAAGGTGCATCATACATTACTACTACATGTGCCCAGGTGTCTTTCAACAATGCCGGAACTCCACCGCTTCCGGTAAGATCTTTACAGAATGTCCAACCCTGCCAGCCTCCGTTATCTTTGGTTGAGCCATCGCCGGGGAAGAAAATGTCTTCACTTTCAGTTACTGCACCACAATCATATTGAGCGGCCAGTTTGCACCATGCGTAGTCACCGGGAATTTCAAACTGAAATCCTTTAAAAAATCCGGTTCCCATTACGAAATTACCTTTAGGGTTGCCGCTTGCATCAACGTGGCCTGCACTTTCAGCTCTTACCCAGAAACTCAATGCAAAATTTGCAGTGTTCATCAGGGTAGGTCCACCAGGATATTCGATGTAGGTGGTTTTTCCATCAAAGTAGGCTGCTTTTCCTAAAATGCTGCTCTTTGAATCTGAGAAGGTAACAGCTGTATTTTCACTGGCTGAATAGGCACCTGTTAAATCATTTACAGATCCATTTTCAAAATCCCAATAAGCAACAGCTCCTGCAGGTGCAAATGTTCCGCCAGTGGTAAAGGTTCTGGTAACCGCGGAAGCAAGCGCTTTATCATTCACCGATTCAAGACCTGACATAGTCAGCTCATACAAAGCACCTGTTGCAAGGGGATCATTAGGGGTAATGGTAACTGATTTTCCACTAACAGCAATTGTCAGATCCACAGCGGCAGCATCATAACTACGCACAAGGGTAATCGTGCTATTTGTTGCTGATG
>JBDSEW010000298.1:0-9989 GCA_039919825.1 Chitinophagales bacterium
GAAGATGTAAATATTTATGGAGGAGCAGTTGCACTGGGTCATCCCATTGGTACCTCAGGTGCCAGAATCACCATCACTTTGCTGAGTGCATTGAAGCAAAAAGGAAAGAAGATAGGAATAGCAGGAATTTGCAATGGAGGCGGCGGTGCTAGTGCCATTGTAATTGAGAACATGGCATAAGAAGTTTCATCACTAAATATTCGCTCTTTCCCATTCGCTATTATCAAATGGCACAATTTTTAATAGTTACTTTTAAAAAAGAATTCACCATGAAAAAACTAATTGGCATTACGCTTCTTGCTGTAGCGATCTTTATCGCATCCTGCGGCACTCCTTCCGGAACTGCTTCTTCTAACACTAAACTTTCCAAAACTCTAACTACATTATCTCAAAACAACTGGCAGTTGTTTTCGATGAATGGCCAGAAAATAACAGTACCCGATGGGGGTCAAATTCCCACCCTTACTTTTGATCCTCAAAGCATGACGGTGAGCGGAAGCAGCAGTTGTAATAGCTTTTCGGGAAGTTTTACGGCAGAAAAGGATGCACTGTCGTTTGGTAACCTGGCAGGCACCAGGATGATGTGTCCGGACATGAAAATGGAGACCGCTTTTCTCAGTACTATTGCCAACGCAAAAAACTTTTCCATTTATGAAAGCAAACTGGTCTTAAACGATGCTTCCGGAAAGCAACTGATGTCATTTGACCCGTTATCAAAATAGAAATGAAATTTTGCTCAATCAGCTCAGCTTTAGCAGCAAGGGTTTCTGAAAAGTTTTAGGAAATTGCCACGGCTTTTTCTGTCTGCTCATCTATGAATAGGACCTCTTCCAATAAAATTTTCATAATCGCGTTTCTTTTTGCGGTTAAATTATTCTTCTGTTGAAAGTATCCTCATTCAAAAATCGGGTTGAAACGCTATCTGCTTTGTCTTTTTACCCGGTCTCTTCAAAGAACATTAGAAATTCTTTGCTAAGTGTACTATGGATAATTACGGGCATTCTGATAACCGAGGTGCTTTTCTCCTCATCCTCAGTTGCACAACGACCGCCAGATAACACTTCCGTCTTAAAATTGTATGAGGATTCGCTAAAGAGTATAAACGATACAATACTTGATGGTGGTGAACAGGGCATCCGTCAAAATGCCTGCTATGATTTCATAAAAAAACTAGTGCTGGCTTTGAAAGTGGATGGATCATTTGACTATCCATTTGATTCACTTAGCAGGATTTCTATTCTCTACCCGGAAGATAAATCATTCCGGATCTTTAACTGGCAACTGCCGCTCACTTCTGGTAAGCTGCGCTTCTTCGGAGCTATACAAATGAATAATGGTAAGGAATTAAAACTTTACCCTTTGTATGATTACTCGGATAATATGGAGCGTCCCTCAGACACGATCACGACTAATGAGCGTTGGTATGGCGCTTTGTACTACCGCATAATTCAGGTAAAAGGCAGAGGGAAAAAGTACTACATGCTTTTTGGCTGGGATGGAAATAATCTACGGAGCAACAAGAAGGTATTGGAAGTGTTGAGTTTTTCAAAAGAGAAGGAGCCAGTGTTCGGAGCATCCATTTTTAATTTTGGTAAAGAATCGGAACTCAATAATATCAGGCGTTTTATAGTAGAGTATAAAGAGGATGCACAGGTTTCACTTAACTATGATTCGGACCTGGAGATGATTACGTTTGATCACCTGATTCCGCAAGATCCTTCCACAAAAGATTTATTATATACCTATGTTCCTGACGGATCTTATGAAGCTTTTCAATGGAAGCGTGGCCAGTGGAATTATATCAATAACATTTTTACTTCCACTATGAAGGAAGCACCTTTTCCGAATCCCGTTGATTTCGGGAAAGATAAATTCCAAAGAAAGTAGTTCCTTTTCCCTGCTGGTTTACTCTGCAAATTAGCCATATTCTCTCTCTTTTTCTCATAAATCAGGCAATCCATCATGGTTCCTCCTCTTGTAATTCCCAAATATAATATATAATCTATTAATTATAAATAATTTAAGTATTAATTACAAATAAATATATAGTCTTAAGGTATATGTTCGAAGATATGCTCTAATTTACTGAGTAATTAAAAATATTAACCTAAAACCAAAGTATTATGAAAACAAAAGTCATTACCCACCTCTTTTGGCTCTGTATGTTTTTCTCAGCCACCACGGCTAATGCCCAGTATTATGCCGATGAATACATTAATTCCGGCCCCTGTAATCCCGCTACGCTGCTTTGTTCGGGCGTAAATAATCCTGCGAATGCAGTGGATCACGTTGGAGGCACTTATGCCACCATGAATACCATTATCGGAGTCAGTAATAGTTCATTCATCAGGGTCAGTTTTTCCCATAACATTCCAGGTGGGTCTAAGGTAGGTATCTACCTCAGGGCCGGAACCATTCTGCTAAACGCAGACGTACTCGAAACTATAGAAGTCAGGGTGTTTGATAACAATGGAACCCTGGTTGGAAAAAAGACCAAGTTCAAAACAGCTGACCTCCAATTGCTAACCGGTACCAGCGACCAGTATGTAATTTCTGTGGGCACAGATGAAGGAAATTACAACATCAATGAAGTAAAAATTACCCTGAACGGACTCGTTTCCGTTTTAAATAATATAAGATTGTATGGAGTCGCAGCGCTTTCAGATTGTCCTTCGTATGAAGCTACCTCAGTCTTTGCCAGTGGACCCTGCGACCCTATCATCCCCATTCTTTGCCCCGGTGGAGTACTGAATGCCAGCAATGCAGTGAGTGCAAATAATGATGACTATGCAACCCTTTCGATCCCACTTGGCGTTGGAGGATCAGCTTACCTTGATCTTGCTTTTGAACCCGATGGAAACGATGGTGACAGGGTTTCCTTCCTAATCGGACAGAATAATACGTTGCTGGATGCTGATCTTCTGGGAAATCTCTCACTAACCATTTACGACCAGGCGGGTAACGTAGTAAAGCATAAGGATAAATTTAATTTGGCAAACCTGGAAACCTCCCTTCTCGACCCCAACAGGTCTACGATTGGCTTAACTACGAAGCATGGAGCTTATACCATCGCTCATGCAAGATTAGAGCTCACTTCTTTGGTTTCCGTATTATCTGATCTCAGAGTTTACAGGGCTACCACAAAAGAGAATACAAACTTTGATGTGAAGATTACTGCTAATGGTCCATTAACTTTTTGCCAGGGTGATAATGTCAAACTTACTGCTGCAGGCAACGATGAAAATACCTGGCAGTGGTATAAGGACAACGAAGTGATTCCCGGTGCTACCAATAAAAAATACACTGCTAATTCTACTGGCGGTTATCATGTTCTTCGCACAGCTCCTGCCGGATGCGGATCAATTAACTTCATAATTGATGTGGAGGTAAACTGCAAGGAAGGTATCGTTAACAATCACCTGGTTGATGTTTATCCAAATCCTTTCAGCGATCATTTCACGATTGAGCTGGATGCACCTAACTCGCAAAATGCTATGGTGACCATTACTGATATTTCAGGTAAGGTCATTTCAATGCATCCATATACAACTGCGGAAGATATTCAATTGGGCAATGATCTTAAGCCCGGTGTTTACCTCGTTCAGTTATATGATGGGATCAATTCCAGCTTTAGTAAAGTAATAAAGGTTAATTAATATTTAATTTTTCAGTTAGTGAGTTTGCGTTTAATGACGCTACCGGCAAAAAAGCCGGTAGCGTTTTTCCTTTCATGGATTGCCTTTCAAGTGCATCACTCAATCCTTGGATGAATAAGTCCTTTCCGAAGATTTCTTTTCCACCGAAATCCATGCGATATTGTGTTCAGTCAAACTGAAACATGGGTAAAGTATATCTGCGCAACGATAAAAAACTGATCAGTAGCTGGGCAATGTATGATTGGGCCAATTCTGTTTACTCACTTACCATTGCTACAGCAATTTTCCCGATTTACTTCATGTCTGCTACCAATGCCATCAATAATGGTATTGTAAATTTTATTGGCAGGGAATACGTAAACGATGCGCTTTATTCTTATGCACTTTCGATTTCGTTTTTAATTGTTGCCCTCATTGCCCCCCTGCTTTCTTCTATTGCTGATTTCCGGGGCAATAAACTTTCTTTCATGAAATTTTTCTGTTATCTCGGTGCCGCAAGTTGTACTGCCCTGTTTTGGTTTACAGGCGATAACATGAATTTTGGTATTTTCTTTTTTGTGCTTGCCAGTATTGGGTTCGCAGGAAGTATGGTTTACTATAATGCATTTCTTAAAGAAATTGTTGACGAAAGGGAGCAGGACCGTGTAAGTGCAAAAGGATTTTCGATGGGTTATATCGGCAGCGTGATCCTTCTCATCGTTAACCTTGCAATGATTATTTTTTATGAACCACTCGGGTTTAAGGATGAATCAATGCCTACCCGTATTTCTTTTGTGATGGTTGGAATCTGGTGGGCAGGTTTTGCACAGATTCCTTTTTACGCACTGAAACGGTTTAAATACATTCCACCGGTTAATGATGACATTCCACCGGAAAAAAAACTTACGATGAATTCATTGTTCGGAGGTTACCAGGAATTGAGAAAAGTATGGTTTCAGTTAAGGCATTATAAATCATTAAAGAATTACCTGATTGCATTTTTCTTCTACAACAGTGCGGTGCAAACTGTAATGTACCTGGCTACTATTTTCGGAACTGATGAGCTGAAGCTTGATCAAACAAGGCTTATTGTTACCGTCTTGATTATTCAGCTCGTAGCAATCATCGGGGCCCGGTTATTTTCCAGGATATCAAAACAATATGGAAATGTGAGGAGCCTTACCATTGCTATTTTAATCTGGATCGTGATCTGTGTTGCTGCCTACCTTGTTACCAATGAATACCAGTTTTACGGAATTGCCTTTGCAGTAGGTATGGTGATGGGTGGCATACAATCGATGTCACGATCAACCTATTCAAAGCTGGTGCCTCCAACAAAAGATACGGCTTCCTTTTTTAGCTTTTATGATGTTACAGAGAAGCTGGCCACCGTTTTCGGTACGGCAGTGTATGGGCTCATCCTCGAACTCACGGGCACTATGCGTAACTCCGTGCTAGCACTCATTTTGTTTTTTGTAATTGGACTTATTCTCCTGTCCACCGTCAAAAAAGAAAAGGCGCTCGAACCTGTTACAACCTAAAATGCTGCTTCCGAATAATTCAGGTTATCCATTTTTTGCACGTGTATAAATCGGGGCGGGTATTTAATGAATAGACAAGTGATATTCCTACTTTAGCGCCTGAAATTGAAAATAAAACGATAGTGAAAGTCAGTTTATTTATACCCTGCTTTGTAGATCAGCTCTATCCACAAACAGCAATTAACATGGTGAAGGTATTGGAGAAAGTGGGTTGCGATGTGCATTATAATCCTTCACAAACCTGTTGTGGCCAGCCTGCATTTAATGCGGGCTTCTGGAACGAATCTCGAACGGTGTGTGAAAAGTTTATCCATGACTTTTCAGATTACAACTATGTTGTAGCTCCTAGCGGCAGTTGTGTGGGATTTGTCCGTAATTTCTATTCAGACCTGTTTGATAATTCTGCCCTGCACAATGAATGCAGGCAACTGCAGAAAAATACGTATGAGTTCACTGAGTTTCTGGTGAAGGTGCTTAACGTGACAGATTTAGGTGCAACGCTTAATGGTATAGCCACTTATCACGACGCATGTGGTGCACTGCGCGAATGTAAAATAAAGGAAGAACCCAGAACGCTGCTTTCAAATGTGAAAGGCCTTCAACTGCGGGAGATGGCGGATTCTGAAACGTGCTGTGGTTTTGGAGGAACCTTTGCTGTAAAATTTCCTGACATCTCTGCTGCAATGGCAGAACAAAAAACAACGAATTCGCTGAGCACAGGTGCTGATTATATCATCTCTACAGATATTTCCTGCCTGATGCATGTAGATGGATACATCAAGAAAAACAATGCGTCCATCAAAACGATGCACATTGCTGATGTCCTGGCGTCAGGGTGGTAATCAATTCATTACAGAAAGGCTCACTTCGTGAATGCAGCAAACCGGAATAGCGATACCTCCCATCAGCAATACATTGATATCAGTTGCTTCCCAAATGTTCGCATGAACCATGATCAAACCATCCTCGGTTTCAATCACCAAATCTGCTTTCTGGAAAAAAGATCTTCCCTGTAACACCGCTTTGGTGAGCTTTTCAGCCCGATCTTTGATTTTTTCAGGACATGCCAATACTTCGTTTTTCAGGAAAATAATATGTGGGAGTTCTTCCTTTGGAATAATAGGGTACACTTCTGTCATATATAGGGCGTTTCGGTTGCATACGGGAAAAATGATATTTGGTTACATTCATCATCCCGTTGGGAAATAATTAACAAATATCTGCCCGGGAATCATTTAATGAATTCATCGGTTGGTTGAAAAAAGCAAAACCATGACCAGAGAGAAGAAATTGACCGTGGTATTAGGTGCATCGACTAATCCTTCACGCTATTCCTACCTTGCAATAAACAGGCTTGTACAGCATGGTCATCAGGTATTACCTATTGGCAGTCGGGAAGGAGAGGTGGCCGGAGTAAAGATTGTAACCGGAACACCATCTATAGAGAAAGTTGATACTGTAACATTGTACCTGAATCCTCAGCGGCAGGTGCAGTATTATGATTATATCATCAACCTTCAGCCTAAGCGCATCATCTTTAATCCCGGCACAGAAAATTCTGAATTGGAAAAGCTGGCCAATGAAAACGGCATTGAGGCAACTGAAGCCTGCACATTGGTAATGCTTTCCACTGGTGAGTATTGAAATGAATTTTCTTATTGCTACCTAAAAACGCTCGAGTGCTGAAAAGAAGAAGCTTCCTTCAATGTCGGCATTTTCATCAGAGTCGGAACCGTGAACAGCATTGCGTTCAACGGATTCAGCATACGCTTTACGAATGGTTCCTTCGGCTGCATTAGCAGGATTAGTGGCTCCAATCAAATTGCGGAATGACTCCACCGCATTTTCCTTTTCTAGGATTATTGGTATCGCTGGCCCTGAGGTCATGAATTTCACCAGGTCATTATAAAAAGGCCGTTCTTTGTGCACTTCATAAAATTTACCTGCCTGCCCGTTTGTGAGGTGTGTATATTTCATCGCTACGATCCTGAACCCTGCGTCCGTGATTTTCTGAATGATGTTCCCTGCGTTTCCTGTTTGCACTGCATCGGGTTTGATAATGGTTAGTGTTCTGTTACCCTTCATTTTTATTGATTTTAGATTAAGCTTGTTTAAATTTTATTTGTGAACTCAGGTGTTAGGTATCAGCTCTCAGGTATTAGCTCTCAGGTATTAGATATTACTCCTACCTCCTGACTCCTGACTCAGGACTCCACCCCAATTCCGTCGCAAAACTAACCTTCCCCCTCCAACAGTAAAATTTTGGCAGGAAATAAATTTTACTGACCTTCGCGCAGCTTTTTTTGAATGAACGACACTGAAGAACTGAAGGAGCTGCTTTCAGTTCCCCGAAAAATCATTATCACCACACACCAGCGCCCGGATGGAGATGCCATGGGATCTTCGCTGGCTTTGTATCATTACCTGCAGCTCAAGGGCCATCACGCGACCGTAATCTCTCCTACCGACTATCCTGACTTTCTCAGTTGGCTGCCAGGAAACAACAGTGTAGTTGTATATGACGAAGAACTCCTGCGTTCAAAGGAACTGGTAGCCGAAGCAGAAATAATTTTTTGTCTTGACTTCAATAAGCTCTACCGCCTCGAAGAATTGGGCAAGCTTATAGAAGTGTCTCCCGCAGTGAAGGTGCTGATTGACCATCACCTGGAACCGGATAATTTTGCCAACTTTCAATTCTGGAAAACAACAGCCTGTTCAACAGCAGAACTTGTTTATAACCTGGTAGTAAATTCAGGCGACAAACATCTTATTACAAATGATATTGCCACCTGCATTTATACAGGTATTCTCACCGATACCGACAGATTCCGCATTCCTAGTACCTCACCGGAAGTTCATCGAATTGCAGCAGAGCTGCTTGAGCTTGGGATCAATCACACCCGGATTTATGAAGAGGTGTATGAGACCTTCACTGAAAACAGGTTGCGTTTTTTTGGTTTCTGTATTCGTGAAAAGATGGAAATAATTAAAGAACTGAAAACGGGCATCATCTGCCTTGAAACGGCCGACCTGAAGAAATTTCATATTCAGTCGGGCGATACAGAAGGAGTGGTTAATTATCCCCTTTGGATCAAAGGCATTCGCCTCTCTGTACTTATCATTCAGCGCCCTGATGAGGTTAAGCTTTCTTTTCGTTCAAAAGGGACCTTTGATGTGAATGATCTTGCACATAAAAACTTCTCCGGCGGAGGTCATAAGAATGCAGCAGGAGGGAGGTCGCCACAGTCTGTTCAGGAAACCTGCGAAAAATTAATTGCTATCTTAGCGCCCCTTAAAAATCAACTCAATAAGTGATCAGTATGAATAAAATGCCTTCTTTTTTTCCTCTTCTTTTAATGGTTATTGTATTTTATTCCTGTAACCAGGAACCAGATTATAAAAAGACTCCAAATGACCTGGAATACAAGGTTTTAGTTGACAAAGACCAGCCAAAAGCAAAGATTGGTGAAGTAATAAAATACAATGTATACTGGAGAAAGATGAATGATTCGCTCTTCCTCAGCACTAAAGACAAAGACATTCCTTTGTACAGCCAGGTAGATTCTCCCAAATTTAAAGGTGATCCGCTGGAAGTGCTGGCGATGATGGGAGCCGGCGACAGTGTATCCTGCAAAGTTCCTGTTGACCTTATCTTTCGTGGAAATCCTCCTGCCTTTCTCAAAAAAGGTGATTTTATGAAACTCGACATCACAGTGGACCAGGTGCTTTCAAAAGAAGAATATGAGAAGATAATGATGTCGCAGTCGGAGACTCAGTTGCAATCAGAGGTAAAGAATATAGAAAGCTATATGACTCAGAATGGTTTGAAAGGAATAAAAACTCCTTCCGGCATTTATGTGGTGATGGAATCAGAAGGTACCGGAAAACAGCCTGCTAATGGGAGCCTGGTAAAAGTGGCTTATAGAGGTATGTTATTGAATGGTCAGCAATTTGATTCTTCCATGGAGCCAGGCGGGCAGCCATACCAATTTACGATTGGCCAGCATTCGGTGATCCAGGGCTGGGATGAAGGTATTCCTTATTTCAAAGAAGGTGGAAAGGGTAAGTTACTTATCCCCTCTGCATTGGGATACGGAGAACGGGGAAACGGTCAGAAAATTCCACCTAACTCTACCCTTGTATTCGACATTCAATTGGTGGAAGTTCAATAACCTAGTTTATTCATAAAATCAATATGTGTCAGGGTGGTGGTTCTTAAACTTCTTGCCATTCCATGAATCGTATTAAATTAAAAACCAATCATGAAAACCAAATCAAGTCTGGCAGGAGCATTTATACTTTTGCTGATTAGCGGTTCAACATTTTCACAGGGAAAGCTGACTGATGGATATTCAAGAACCAGCAAAGGCCTGTATTATAAGATCATTGTTGACAATAAAATGCCTAAGGGAAAATTGGGAGATATTATAAAGATGAATCTGGAATATCTTACACAAAAGGATTCTACTCTTTTCTCCACCTATGATGAAGAAATGGGACCCGTACAATTTACCTGTAGTCCACCGACGTTTAACGGAGATCCTATGGAAGGCTTCGCATTGTTGGGTGCCGGTGACAGCGCTGTCTTTTTAATGCCCGCAGATTCCGCTTACAGGGATCAGGAAATGCCACCTTTCGCAAAGCCCGGTGAGTTTGTAAAGATCCACGTAAAAGTATTGTCTATGATGACCAAAGAAGAATTCGAAGAAAAGAAAGCTGAAGAAATGAACATTCAAATGGAAAAAGACGCAGTGATTATCGAAAACTACCTGACCTCAAAAGAGTTGAAAGCGCAAAAAACTCCTTCGGGAAT
>JBDSEW010000300.1:0-7388 GCA_039919825.1 Chitinophagales bacterium
ATCGAACTTTACAACGCCATTGAGCCTGGGCAACCAGCATCTCAACGATTGTTTCATGGCAGACACGAGAAGCTTATTGAGCCGATCGGGTTTAATTTGACTGCGTTCTGACCGCTTGCAAATGATGGGTGTAATTTCATCAATTCCTATCTCCGTAGCCTTTTCAAGCAGCCATTCAAAACGATCAATATTTTTCGTTGGAGCAATTGCAAGGTGCAGGTGGGTTTTATTCTCAGGAGCATCTTGCAACAGTTCCGCAATTTCCAGCACACACTGATGCCGGTTTTCGCTTATGATGGATGCGCTGTATTTTTTTCCCTTTCCATCAGTTACCTTAAGAAGGTCTCCTGCATGATGGCGCATTACTTTTATACAGTGATGGGATTCTTCTTCATCGAGAAAAATTTGTTGCCCATCCACGCTGTGCGCCCAGTACAATTCCATTATAAAAAATAATGTAAAAAAAAGGGGCTTTCGCCCCCTATGAAAAAAAGAAGGTTATAAATAATTGTTACGCACTCACAGCAACCTTTGGTGCTGCCGCCAAAGTTTCTTTATGCGCTGTTGGCGCAAATTTTTCAAAGTTCTTAATAAACTCCTGTGCCAGCGAATTCGCTTTTTCATCATAGGAATTTTTATCTGCCCAGGTATTTCTTGGGTTCAATATCTCTGAGGGAACCCCGGTACAACTGGTTGGATATTCTACTCCGAAAACAGGGTGCACTTCAAACTTCACTTTTTCAAGATCACCTTTCAAGGCTTCCGTAATCATTGTACGGGTATAAGAAAGTTTCATGCGGGTACCCACACCATAACCACCACCTGTCCAGCCAGTGTTAACCAGCCAAACATTCGCACCGTACTTCGTCATTTTTTCAGCAAGCATGCCAGCATAAGTATTGGGATTCAATGGAAGGAAAGGAGCTCCAAAACAAGTGGAGAAAGTAGTTTTGGGTTCTGTAATTCCGGCTTCTGTGCCTGCTACTTTCGCCGTGTATCCTGATAAGAACCAATACATCGCCTGCCCTGGTGTTAATTTTGAGATGGGTGGAAGTATGCCATATGCATCGCAGGTAAGGAAGAAAATATTTTTAGGAATGCCTCCAACAGAAGGCTTTATTGCATTGCTGATAAAATCTATCGGATAGGAAACACGCGTGTTTTCGGTAACTGAAATATCATCGTAGTTTACCTTATTCGTTCCGGGAAAAAAGCGAACATTTTCAAGCAGGGATCCGCGTTTGATTGCATGGAAAATTTCAGGTTCCTTCTCCTCTGTAAGGTTAACACATTTAGCATAGCAGCCTCCTTCAAAATTAAAGATGCTATTGTCACTCCATCCATGTTCATCATCTCCGATCAGGCCGCGGTTCGGATCAGCACTTAAAGTGGTTTTGCCCGTTCCGGATAAGCCAAAGAAAACAGCTGTATCGCCCGTTTTGCCAATGTTAGCGGAACAATGCATGGCAAGCACATTGGATTCGTGGGGTAATACATAATTCAGAACTGTAAAAATTCCCTTTTTAATTTCACCGGTATAAGCTGTTCCACCAATAATAATCAACTTCTTCGTAAAATTCAGGATGGCAAAATTTTCCTGCCGGGTACCATCTTGTTCAGGGTTTGCTTTGAAAGAAGGCGCATGAATGATCACCCAATCAGGTTCTATGGTTTTCAACTCTTCCTTATCAGGACGCAAAAACATATTTCCGGCAAACAGGGCCGCCCAAGGCAATTCAGTTATCAGCCGCACGTTCAACCTGTATTTTGGATCGGCACATGCACTTGCATCTTTTACGTAAAGTTCTTTACCGCCCAGATAGTTGACCAGTTTGTCGTACAAAGGCTGGAATTTGTTTTCATCGAACGGGATATTTACATCACCCCAATAAACAGTGTCCTGTGTTTTTGCATCCTTGACAAAAAATTTGTCTTTTGGAGCTCTACCGGTAAATTCACCGGTATCTACTGCCAATGCACCGGTGTCAGTGATCGTACCTAAACCCAGAGCTACTGATCTGTCAATCAACTCATCCTGGCTCAGGTTCCAATGTGCTTTGGATACATTCTTCAATCCGTAAACCGATAAATCGGCAGATGGATTTTTAGTTCCTGTTTCAATCATGGTTTTATTGTTTGGTGAAAAAAGGGGGGAGCAAATATAGAACTTTTTGCCGCCTGAGTAAGTGATTTCTTAACAAAAACGGGGGAAGCAGACACTGAGAATACCATTCCATGAATGCAATCATTTGGGAGGTCTTCTGCCAGCGATTGTTTATGAGAATCAGCATTTTAAACCACTGGTTAGACTTCCCTGTTCATTGGTTCCTGTAAAGAAATATTTAATAGCGGCTGCTCATTATTCCGTAAAAAACATATCTTTGCCCTCTGTTAAAAATCCCCGGTCATGGACGCGATTAAATTTTTTCACCAGGAGGTGACTCAAAAGAAGGATTACCCCAGCTTTAAAGCAGGTGATAATGTTACTGTAAACTATAAGATTCTTGAAGGTACTAAGGAGCGTATTCAGGCTTATCGGGGCGAGGTGATTCAAAGAAAAGGAAATGGTGCAACGCAGACCTTCACTGTTCGCAAAATCTCTAATGGCATTGGTGTAGAGCGTGTTTTCCCATTGTTTTCTCCAAGCATAGATAGCATAGAAATCAATAAACATGGTAAAGTTCGCCGCGCGCGCATCTACTATATCCGCGATTTGAAAGGCAAAAAAGCCCGTATCAAAGAAAAGCGTATGCCGACTGCTTCTGCACAAAAAGCATAAACTTAAATTTCCACATAAGAAAGAGGCTGTCTTAAAAGGTCTGGAGGAGCCGTCATGCCGAATTTATTTCGGCATCTGCTCTCTTTGGGGAACAGATCCTGCCCACAGGATCCTTCGGAAAACAAGTTCAGGATGACTTCAAGACTTTTGAGACAGCCTCTTTTTGTTGGATGATTTACAAATTAATCGTTCAATTCCCGCAAATAGAGTTGAATCGTATTCTCAAGGCCCAGGTAAATTGCATCGCAGATCAATGCATGGCCGATCGAAACTTCTTTCAATGCCGGGATATTCTTCTTAAAAAAACGTAGGTTTTGAAGATTGAGATCGTGGCCTGCATTTATCCCTAGTCCAATTTCGTCGGCATATTTTGCTGCAGGAATATACGCCTCAATGGCTTTCCAATTATCATGCGTATATAATTCTGCGAATGGACCGGTATAAAATTCAATACGGTCAGCTGCAACTGTTTTGGCGCCCTCAATGAATTGCTCAATAGGATCAATAAAAAGGGAAACCCTGATGCCTGCTGCTTGCAGGTCATGGATCCGCTCCAGTAAAAAAGATTTGTTCCGGATAGTATCCCAACCCTGGTTGCTGGTAATTACTTCAGGTGAATCCGGAACAAGGGTCGCCTGGGCAGGTTTAACGCGCAATACCAATTCCATAAACCTGTTGTCAGGAAATCCTTCAATGTTAAATTCAGTGGTTACTACTTCTTTAAGATCAAGTACATCCTGGAAGCGGATGTGACGTTCGTCAGGACGTGGGTGAACTGTAATTCCTTCAGCACCAAAACGCTCACAATCAAGCGCCGCTTTAACTATATTAGGAAGATTGTTACCTCTTGCATTTCGCAACGTTGCAAACTTGTTAATGTTAACGCTCAACCGTGTCATGATGCTTAAAGTTGAATTCCAGGAATAAAAAAGAGGAGTTTCAAACAGGAAACTCCTCCACTTTAATTTTTTGCAGCACTCTTAACCTGCCGATTAATAACGGTAATACTCCGGCTTAAACGGACCATCCTTGGGTATTCCAAGGTAAGTGGCCTGCTCCTGCGTTAGTTGATCCAGTTCAACACCAATCTTGGCAAGGTGAAGCATGGCTACTTTTTCATCTAAATGTTTGGGTAAGGTATAAACCTTGTGTTCGTATTGATCGGTACGAAGCCAGAGCTCAATTTGAGCAAGCACCTGGTTAGAGAAAGAAGTAGACATCACAAAAGATGGATGCCCCATTGCTACGCCAAGATTTACCAGGCGGCCTTCCGCCAGAATGATGATGTCTTTTCCATCAATGGTGTATTTATCAACCTGTGGCTTAATTACATCTTTTGTATCTCCGTAATTGTCATTCAACCATGCCATATCCAACTCTACATCAAAATGACCAATGTTGCAAACAATGGTTTTATCTTTCATCAGGCGGAAATGTTCTTCGCGAATAACGCCATGACATCCTGAAGCGGTAACAACGATATCTGCCTCTTTCACGGCATCTATCATTTTCTTTACTTCATAACCCTCCATTGCAGCCTGCAGCGCACAAATCGGATCTATCTCGGTAACAATTACACGTGCATTTGCACCTCGAAGTGATTCGGCAGAACCTTTGCCAACATCTCCAAAGCCTGCCACCACTGCCACCTTACCGGCAAGCATCAGATCTGTTCCTCTCCTGATGGCATCCACCAGCGATTCACGACAGCCATATTTATTATCGAACTTCGATTTGGTAACGGAGTCATTCACATTAATGGCCGGCATTGGCAAAGTACCTTTCGCCATGCGTTCATACAGGCGATGAACACCTGTAGTAGTTTCTTCAGAAAGTCCACGAATGTGTGATATCAATTCAGGATAAACATCAAATACCATATTTGTCAGATCGCCACCGTCATCCAGGATCATATTGAGGGGACGTGAAGGATCTCCAAAAAATAAAGTTTGCTCGATACACCAGTTAAAATCCGGTTCATTCATTCCCTTCCATGCAAAAACCGGAATACCTGCAGCAGCAATGGCAGCAGCAGCATGATCCTGGGTAGAAAAAATGTTACAAGATGACCAGCGCACTTCCGCACCCAAAGCAGTGAGGGTTTCAATCAATACTGCAGTTTGTATAGTCATGTGAAGGCAACCAGCTATTCGCGCACCTTTTAATGGTTTCTGTGGTCCATATTCTTCACGAATAGACATTAATCCAGGCATTTCAGCCTCAGCAAGCGTAATTTCTTTGCGGCCCCATTCAGCCAGAGAGATATCCTTTACTTTGTAAGGAAGCGTTAATTCTAATGTGCTTTTGGTCATTGGTATTAAATTATTTTAGGAGAAAGTTCTGCAAAATTACAAAAGTGGCGTGTAAATGTTCACTGGAGTTGAAAGATAAATTGAGAGCCGGACTCACCTTCATTCAACCGAGGATGATCATTGCCAAGAAGGATACAAAAACTGGTTCACGGCTGAACTTTTTTAAGCCCTGCACCATTCTACCATGGTTTCGTTTACTTTTGCACTAAAACCAAAACTAAGATGTATCCAGAAGAAATGGTCACGCCAATGGCAAGAGAACTCACCAATGAAGGATTTACCGAGTTAAAGACAGTCGAAGAAGCAGCGAATGCTATCAAGAATAATACAGGAACAATGCTCCTTGTAGTCAATTCAGTTTGTGGTTGCGCTGCCGGAAGTGCTCGTCCGGGTATAATTGAATCGCTCCAGGGCAATAAGAAACCTGATCATCTTTTTACAGTTTTTGCAGGAGTAGATCAGGAAGCTACCAGAACTGTGCGTGAATTTTTACTTCCCTACCCTCCTTCCTCACCCGCAATTGCCCTGTTTAAAGACAACCAGCTGGTTCATATGGTGGAACGTCATCAAATCGAAGGGCGTCCTTCTGAAATTATTGCAAAACACCTCGAACAGGTATTTGATCATTTTTGCTGATCCAAAAAATTTCGCGTTTCAGAATCTGATAACAACAGCTTAAAAAGTTTTTAAACAGTCTCCGTACAAACCGGTTCCCACTGAACCGGTTTTTTGTTTTTCAGTGCTCTCCAAAATGATGCAGCTTTTGCACATCTTTGACAATGGATGAGAAATGGTTTGTACTCGTAAATCCTGCGGCAGGAGGTTATAAAGCAGAAAAAATGTGGCCGGATATTATGGGCTTGTTAAAAAATGAAGCGATTGATTTTCAATTTCAGGTTTCCAAAAGTGCGGCGCATACTCTTCAGATAATTGACGCTGCTATACAGCACGGTTCCCGGAAATTTATAGCCGTAGGTGGCGATGGCACAATTAACCTGCTGATCAACGGAATTTTTCAGCAAAAAACTATTGAACCAAACTCTATTACCATCGCAATTATACCCGTTGGCACAGGCAACGACTGGATCAGGACTCAGCGCATCCCTAAATCACCTAAAGAGGCAATCGGGCTGATCCGGCGGGAACAAACTACTTTTCATGATGTAGGAAGAATTGATCTGCAGGGAAATAAGGCGCCTCTCACCAAATACTTTATCAATATCGCCGGCTTTGGCTTCCAGGGTTTGGTGGCGGAGAGAATTGAAGGTGTTTCTTCAGGAATAAAGAAGGGCATCTTTTCATTTGTATTGGGAATATTAGACGCGCTTTTCAGGTACACTATCACACAGGTATCCATTGAACTGGACGAAGAAAAAATTGAAGGCGCGATTTATAATGTGAATGCAGGGATTTGTAAATTTTGCGGAGGTGGAATGAAGATGACTCCTGATGCACTAACAGATGATGGCCTATTTGACATTACCATTATAAGGAAGATCAGCAAGGCAGAAGTGATCGTGAACATTCCCGGATTATTCAATGGTGGATTTTTAAAAAATAAAAAAGTGAGTCAGCACCGGACAAAAAAATTCAACATTGTTTCCAATCCGTTAATGCCGGTTGAATGCGATGGTGAAGTGCTCGGCTATGGAAATGCCAGGGTGGAAATTATTAAAGAAGCAATCAGGGTGATCGCAAATTAAATTCAGTTTGGGATTATTTATTCCCAATTAAATAATATCCAGCTGATTGAATTTTCTTTTCAAGATCAGTTCATCGTTTACACCCAGCCACTTATTTAAAACAGTAGCGTATAAATCGCGGAAATCGATCTTGTATTTCAGATCTCCGCTGTCAAGATTGTTCAGATCAGGCGTCTCGTTATAAATACCGGCATTTTTAAGACCTTCCCCGATAATGAAAATATTATTTGCAGTGCCGTGATCCGTTCCCCTGCTTGCATTCTCTGACACTCTTCTTCCAAATTCAGAAAAAGTAAAGACGAGTACATCTTTAGATCTCCCGTTTTCTTTTAAATCACGGGTAAATGCATCCAACCCTTCAGACAATTGCAGCAATAAACGCGATTGTTGATTTGCCTGGTTCGAATGGGTATCAAAGGAACCCAGGGAAACATAATATACACGGGTATCAAGACCTGAAACAATTAATTCCGCTACTTTCTTCAGGTGCTTTCCAAATTCACCCTGCGGATAAGTTACTTTCGAAGTATAAATTTTAGATTTTTCATAAATGTAGCTGGCCGAGGACATTGTTTCCACCAGGGTTTTATATAG
>JBDSEW010000216.1:0-11959 GCA_039919825.1 Chitinophagales bacterium
ACAGAAATCTGCAACGATGATATCCGCAAACTGGCGGAAGACATGAAAAGACTCGTTGTGAATCCGGGAGACCGCATCATTCATGTACTACCACAGGAATACATTGTGGATAATGAAGCAGGCATTAAAGATCCGGTAGGCATGGCGGGTATCCGGCTCGAGGCAAATTTTCACATCATCACCGGCCAGATCAGTGCAGCGCAAAATATCAAGAAGTGTGTAGAGAAATCAGGACTGAACATGGTCGACATGATTCTTGAGCCACTTGCATCTTCCGCAGCTGTGTTGAGTGAAGAGGAAAAAGAAGCGGGAGTGGCACTGGTGGACATCGGAGGTGGTACTACCGACATTGCCATTTTTCAGGATGGCATAATTCGACATACGTATGTGATTCCTTTCGGTGGAAACGTAATTACCGACGATATCAAGGAAGGATGCATGGTGATGCGCAACCAGGCAGAAATCCTGAAGCTGCGTTTCGGAAGCGCAATTGCTGATGCATCAATGGATAACCAGATTGTTTCCATTCCCGGATTACGTGGAAGGGATGCAAAGGAAATTTCAGTGCGCAACCTTGCCAATATCATCAATGCACGCATGGAAGAAATTTTAGAACACGTGGATTCTGAGATCAATATTTCAGGATACAAGAATAAACTGATCGCAGGAGTAGTGGTAACCGGCGGCGGAGCTCAATTGAAAAACCTCGTACAATTAGTGGAATACATCACAGGGCTTGATGCGCGCATTGGTTTACCGATTGAGCACCTTGCTCCTGTAAAACTGGAGAATGTAAAACATCCAATGTACTCTACCGGTGTGGGACTCATCCTCAAAGGGTTTGAAGATTATAGCTACAAGCGTTCGAAGCAGTTACCAGAAGAAAGTACCAAAACAAGTGAGGAAGTGATCGAAGAAAAAAAAGAACGCAAAAAATTTTTCGGATCCTTTTTTGAAAATGCAAAAAATTTTTTCACTGAGGGCGTCGATGACGGATTTAAATAAGATACAGTAACCAGGGCTTCACTATTCCATTCGCTGAAACCTGAAACCTGATACCTGAAACCTGATACCCAATACCTCAAACCAGAAAAACAAACCAATCAACAGATAACCTAAATCATAACTCATGTCAATTCAATTCGATTTACCGCAGGAACAGGCATCCATCATAAAAGTGATCGGAGTAGGAGGAGGAGGAGGCAACGCAGTGAACCACATGTTTCGCCAGGGAATTGTAGGCGTAAACTTCGTAGTGGCCAACACCGACCGCCAGGCACTGGAGATGAGTCCTATTCCCAACAAGATTCAGCTCGGCACCAATCTCACAGAGGGCCGCGGCGCAGGAATGAATCCTGAAGTAGGAAAACGATCTGCACTCGAATCTGTAGATGCATTAAAGGCATTTTTGGAAAAGAATACCAAGATGCTCTTCATCACTGCAGGTATGGGCAAAGGAACAGGAACAGGTGCTGCGCCGGTGATTGCAAAGATTGCCAAAGAGATGGGTATCCTCACGGTAGGATTGATCACCAGCCCTTTTTCTGCAGAAGGGCCACGCCGTTTTCAGCAAGCCTCCGATGGGATTTCTGAAATGAAAAATCACGTAGATACATTGCTGGTTATTTCCAACGATAAGCTGCGGGAGATTCATGGCAACCTTACGCTGAGCGCTGCCTTTTCACAGGCAGATAATATTCTCTCCAATGCGGCGAAGAGCATTGCAGAGATCATCACCGTGCCAGGGTATGTAAATGTCGATTTTGAAGATGTGAATACAGTGATGCGCAACAGTGGTGTCGCCATTATGGGGATGGCTTCTTTCGATGGTGAAAACCGTGCCATCAATGCAGTGGAAACAGCTTTGAGTTCACCGTTATTGAATGACAATGACATCCGTGGCGCTAAAAATATTTTAGTGAATATCACTTCAGGTTCTGTTGAAGTAACGCTTGATGAAGTGAGTGAGATCACAGAATACATTCAGCGCGAAGCAGGTTTTGAAACCAATATTATCTGGGGAAACTGCTACAACGAAACAATGGGTGAAAAGTTAAGTGTTACTGTTATCGCCACCGGTTTCGAAGCTACCTCCACGCAACGTAAGGACCTGTCGAAAAGAAGCATGGTGAAGCATTCACTGGAATCGGAAGCGAAAACAGAAGTTGAAACTGCAAAAGGATTGATGGCTGAAAAGGAACAACCTGTTCTTCGCAAAGCGAAGGTGCAGCTAAAACCTGAGCGCGAGCAGGAGCACGAAGTGATGAACCCTGAAATTCCCTTTGAGTTCGACCTGACCGAAAAATCATTCAGCACTTCAACATTAAAAATTGAATTGCAGGAGGAAGCACCACAGGAAGCCCCCAGTGGACCTGAAGACTTTGTACTGCGTGAAAAGCATGTTCGCGAAATTCTTGAAGAGCGTCAGCAACCTGTTGCAGAAAACCAAAATCCGGACCTTTCAAAAAATGTGGCACGTGACCGCGTGAGCAAACTGAAAAACCTCAGCTTCAAACTCACCAATCCTGCCGCTATCAATGAAATGGAAAAGGAGCCCGCGTATTTACGTCGTGGTATCAACCTGAAAGATGTGGATCATTCTTCTGAATCCAATCTCTCTCCATACTATGTTGAAAATTCAGATGATCCGAATAAGCTTCCGGAGTTAAAGAAGAATAATTCGTTCTTACACGGGAAGGATCGGGTGGATTAAGCTGCTGATTATTCCCTTATATTGAATAAAAAGAAAACGGAGATAACCCCTCCGTTTTTTTATGTTTGGTACAATTATAAAGCAGAAACTATTTAAAACTTGTAGAACTCATCCTATTCAGGGGCATCTCATCAGGATTCGTACTGTCAATGGGTGCATACCCAATTGTCGCATTGATGGTTGGAAAAAAAGTAAAATCATAGCTGTCATCCCGAATTTATTTCGGGATCTCCCAATTTGGCAGAGATGCCGAAATAAGTTCGGCATGACGGTTCCATTTAGCGCCAATTTGGTAAGCACCCCTGTCAATTTAATCAACCATCCATCTGAAGGGGATAATTATCTTCGCCAACATTTTATGGCCGAGAAAAACCACTATACCTCCTACCGGAACATCTTTACCATCGCCTGGCCGATCATGCTGGGGTCCCTGGGACAGAACTTCATTTATTTGGTTGATACTTCTTTTATCGGTCGTGTAGGTGAGGCCGATCTTGGCGCGAGTGCAATCGGTGGCATCTACTACTTCCTGTTGTTCAATATTGGCTATGCGATGAATATCGGCATGCAGGTGATAATAGCGAGGAGAAAAGGAGAAGGGAACAATGCAGCCATTGGTGAAGTGCTCGATCATCAACTTAGAATGGTGTTTCTGTTGGGCGCAGCGGAATTTATACTGATGCATTTCTTATCAGGAAGCATTCTGAGAGGGATCATTCAATCAGATGTCATTCGTGAAAAGACATTGTATTTTTTGCATTACCGTTCCTATGGAATTCTTTTTGGATTGCTGAACTCCTGTTTTATGTCATTCTTTATTGGAATCGGAAATACACGTGTCACTATCTGGACAACAGTAGTGATGGTCGGCATAAATGTGTTTTTTCTGTATTGCCTGGTATTCGGCAACTTGGGCTTTCCTGCTATGGGAATAGCAGGCGCAGGTCTTGCATCTTCCATTGCAGAAGCAATGGTAACCGTAGTATTTATCATTTTCTTTTTTGTAAAGAAATTCAGGGTTGATTACCATCTCTTTCAATTTGCAAAGATCAAATTCAGGTTAGTGGTGAATATGCTGAACCTCGCTACACCATTAATGTTTCAGCAGATCATCAGTGTGGGCTCATGGTGGTTATTTTTTATTTCTATAGAACACCTGGGCGAACGGCCGTTGGCGGTTTCGAATCTTGTGCGGAGCCTATATACTTTTTATGGTATTCCTGTATGGGCGCTGGCTTCAACGGTTAATTCAATGACGAGCAACCTGCTGGGACAGGGCAGGCATTATGAGGTGGTTCCTCTGATTAAAAAAGTTTCATTGATCAGTTTTGTCTTCTCAATTCTTTTTGGATGCATGATCAACTTTTTCCCGGTGCTTACTCTTTCCATCTACACCAATGAAAAGGACCTGATCATGGACAGTATTCCAACCCTGAGAGTCCTGACATTGGCCATTGCACTGTTTTCTTTTTCGATCCTCACCATTTTTGCGGTGAGTGGAACAGGCGCCACAAAAGTTTCATTGTTGATAGAAGTAGTGGCCATTGTATTGTATGTGTCCTATACCTTGCTTTCAGCAGTGGTGCTCCACTGGAGCTTGCCGGCAATATGGCTTGCAGAATCCATTTACTGGCTCGTGACTTTCGCGATGTGTGCCTGGTATTTGAAGAATGGAAAATGGATGGAGAAGAAAGTCTAATGAGAAAAACAATTTAACGTGGATTAACAACATCTTTTTAGGGGGTACAACAAATTCAAACTGATGCTAATCACTCATACGTGCAGTCATTCAGGAGTACGAACCATTTTCGAAAAGGAAAAAATAGTGATGACGCCCATTTCATTTCATGACGGCAGCCCAGGGTAAACCCCTTTCACCATACCAACACCTTCTACAAAAGTCATTCTGGAGGAACCTCCTGACAATTACCTACTCAGCTCATGCTATACCAACCAATCTCCCTCAGAATTTATTTTATGCTGTGCCTTGTAAGAAGTGCCTCAGGGATTCACTATGCAAAATTGCATAATGATTATCAGCAGTTTACAACGCCGTTATTATAAGGAATCTTCTGTACCTAAGAAGAGCCTTCAACGGAAAAAAAATTTTAAGTTAAAAACAAGCTTCTGCTCACATTTCCGGAGTTTCCTCCTGAGTGACACTATTTAATTTCCTTTACGATTTGTGATTGCCTAGTCAGCAGATGCTTTTTGCTACAAGAGTATTCCGAATTTTTACTATGAGATTTGTCGCACATTCATCTTTAAAACTGTGGTCGAAAATGAAAAAGCTTTAACTCATTTTCTTGCTTTTGTTCATTATTGTGACGGCAAGTGCCCAGGTGAGAGATATTTGTCTGAACAAAATTTCATTTATGACTTTTGAATATAATTTTTGCCCTATTTGGGATACAATATCAATAACATCCATTGATGGCGATTATTTAAAGGATACTATTCTTTTTAGTTCGACTGAACTCTTAGAAACGTTTGATCTTAAATCAAATATGATCCGATCAATTTTTCATGGAGAACTTCAAGTATTCTCGTATGATAAATCAGTACGATATTCAGTAGACAGGTTTGAATTTTCTTATTACAACAATAGAAATGATCGATTAGCCACATTTTATTGCGAGGGCGTAAAAATTGACAAACGAATGGAATGCATCATTAAAGATGCTAAAGCGGGAGAATCTTTTCGATTATGTGATATTTATATTTCAACTCCTGTAGAACTTCTTTCTTATAAGGATTATCACGTGATACCAATATGTTTAGAGTTTATCTTGAAATAATACTTCAAGATGGGGAAGATTCATCAGATAGTAATTTCTAAGCTCAGCACCCACGAAGGATTTACATCTTCATCACAAACTGCAATTGCCTCAAGTGTGTTTTTATTTATTTGTTGTAGAACTGTGATGGATTCCACTTTTTTTAGAAAAGGTAATTCCTGATCATGTAACAATTGAATGTCGCTGACCTTCGCAGGCTTATCAGAAAGATCTAATATACCCACATAACTTCCTGCCGACGGACCGTCATCAATTGCATTTGGAGTGTTCTCCACAGAAGCTGTGAATAAAGCTTGCGAAGTACCCGGAATTAAACAGGCACCGGAAAATCCTGCATGAAGTTCATTCAATGTAGGTAATGCAACCTCTTGAAGAAGTATTGAAGTTGTGTCGGCAATTTCTGTGAACCTTAGCAAATGGTCCAACTCAATTGAAACCATAATATTTTTCCCGGTGATATTTCCACGATGAAAAAGGTAGATCCGTTGATTATAAAGCAGGGCTCCTTCAATATTCAATGTACCGGCCTGCAGACTGTTGAAAGTTTCCCGCAGGTGATCGTAAAAGTCAAGTAGAGATATCTTAGTGACTGAATAGTCTTTGAGCGAAATCAAATACGCAACATCACGTAGTTCCCTAACGGAACCTGACCCAAGTGCGAGGAGGTATGTTTCATCCTGGTGAACTATGATGGTCAATGCTTCCAAATCAGGTTTCTCAGCTTTGCTGATCTTTCCTTCATTATTTGTTTTTGCATCAAAAAGTGGAATCTTATTTATGGTTTGGAAATTCCGGTTCAATAGAAACAGGTATTGCGAGTCATCACCGATTATGAAAATTTGATCTCCAGCCAGTTCAATTCCTGAAGCAGATGGAATTTCAGGAAGTAGGATCTTATCAACGATCTCTGCTTTCATGCTGCTTTGATCATAATTAGATAGTATGCTTTAAAAGAAAGAGTTGGACTGGTAAACGCAGGTTAGATTCCCTGATGACTTCAGAGTTAATCAGCCTCTTTTTTCTAATCGTTCTACACCATCAGGAAGGCTCACTGGGGCTTCCAGCATTCTGCGGTGATAGTTGATCTGTCCAACATGGTATTGCAGGTGAGCGAGTAATTGTACCAGTCTTTCAACTGTTATCTTCGCAGGTTTCCCATCCTTCAGCGGATATTCTCCAAAGAGTTGCTCCTGTGTAAGATTGCCAATGATGACTTTTATGCTGTAGGCCAGTTCATCCACGTGCTTCATCATTTCCGAAGAAGGTACATTACGATCATTAAATTCCGATTCGCGGTTCCGGACAAAGCCTGAATTTCCCAGGGTGGCACCAATAAAATGGCGCAGGTTACCAATCAGGTGAAGGGCCAGTGTGCCTCCGGAGTTTTTAATTTCACCCTCCAGCTTCCAGATATTTTCTTTGTGGGTGTAGTTGTTGATTTCATTTTTTAACTGAATGAGTGCGCCTTCAAACTGATCGGCGAGGTACTGTTGTAGCATAGTTGGAAAAATTGTGAAGCGAAAAAATACAAGTTAGGTTAAATTACTTCAAACCGATTTAATTCTATCTTAGCGATTGTTGGGAATGTGATGGGAACCAGGAGCCAAGACATTACAAATATGACAGTGGAATTAAGACATAAGACATAAGACGAAAGACCTGTTACCTGAAGCCTGATACCTCATACCCAACAATAGCCAAACTTTACAATCAATACCTCAATAGTAAATCACCCCGAAATGCCCATATCAAAATTCGAAGTGCTGGAACAAAAGATATCGAAAGCCATTGAAGGTGGTGGACAAAAGCGGATTGAAGAGCAGCATAAGAAAGGAAAGCTGACGGCCCGGGAGCGTATTCAATTGCTGATGGATGAAGGATCATTTGAAGAAATTGGAATGTTTGTTACACACCGCTCTGCTGATTTTGGGATGCAGAAAGAAATTTATTTGGGTGACGGTGTAGTAACGGGCTATGGCACCGTGAATGGGAGAATGGTATATGTATATTCTCAGGACTTTACCGTGTTTGGTGGATCACTCTCCGAGACACATGCAGCCAAAATTGTCCGCATCATGGACATGGCAATGAAAAATGGAGTGCCCATTGTTGGATTGAATGATAGTGGAGGCGCGCGTATCCAGGAAGGAGTGGTTTCACTCGGTGGTTACGCAGATATTTTTTACAGGAATACACAGGCATCAGGTGTGGTGCCGCAAATCTCTGCCATCATGGGTCCGTGTGCAGGTGGTGCAGTGTATTCACCTGCCATTACAGACCTGGTGCTGATGGTGGAAAATTCTTCCTACATGTTTGTCACCGGCCCTAATGTGGTGAAAACTGTGACGCACGAAGAAGTATCTTTTGAAGAATTGGGTGGAGCAGTTACGCACGCAACCAAATCCGGTGTAACGCATTTCACTTCACCTAACGAGGCTGACTGCATTCAGAAAATAAAAAACATTCTTTCGTATTTACCTCAGAACTGTGAAGACATTGCACCTGTCTACGCGTATGAACAAACGGATGAGTTGCGGCCCAAGCTGAATGCAATCATTCCGGAAAATCCAAATCAACCCTATGACATAAAAGAAGTGATTGAAGGTATTGTGGACGAGGGAAGTTTTTTGGAAGTGCATCAGCTGTTTGCGGAAAATATGGTGGTGGGTTTTGCAAGAATAGCCGGAAGAAGCATTGGCATTGTTGCGAATCAACCTGCAGTGCTTGCTGGTGTACTCGACATCAAAGCCTCATCAAAAGGTGCACGTTTTGTTCGCACCTGCGATTCTTTTAATGTACCTCTTTTAGTGCTGGAAGATGTTCCTGGTTTTATGCCGGGCACCGACCAGGAATGGAATGGCATAATCAGCAATGGCGCAAAGTTGTTGTATGCATTTTGCGAAGCAACGGTTCCCCGTGTTACAGTGATTACAAGGAAAGCGTATGGCGGAGCTTATGATGTGATGAATTCCAAACATATTGGCGCCGACATGAATTATGCTTGGCCTACTGCAGAGATTGCAGTGATGGGTGCAAAAGGCGCCGCTGAAATAATTTTCAGGAAAGAAATCAAGGCAGCGCCGGACAAAGAAGCGAAGCTGAAGGAAAAAGTGAATGAATATGCACAGAAATTTGCCAACCCATATGGCGCTGCGTCACATGGGTACATTGATGATGTGATCCGTCCGGATGAAACGAGAATGAAACTGATCAGGGCTTTTTCTTTGCTGGAAAATAAAGTGGATAAGCGGCCGAGGAAGAAGCATGGAAATATTCCGCTTTGAGATTTTATTTTTGGGAATTGGTGAATGGTGAACAATGAATGGCCAATTGTTAAATGGCTAAATGGTTGCGGCGAGGATACAACTAAGTACTTCCGACTAGGGACTAATGACATCCGACTAAGGACTAACTACTTCCGACTATAAATATGCCCGAAAACCTGTACGAGTTGTTAAAGCGAATCATTAATCCATTCATCTTCGGGAATATCATCATTTCGCTTTGTACGCTGGCGTTGTTTCTTGAAACCTATCTTCAACTGGGAACAACCATTAAGTTTGACGGACTCGCTTTCCTCGTGTTCTTCGCAACACTTTCACTATACAATGTTCATCGTTTATTGGGCATCATCCGTATACAAAAGGAGGATTATGGAGAGATCACAGGATGGGCAGCAAATCATCGTTTCACTTTATTCATGCTGGCCCTTATTGGTGCTGGTGGTGTTGCTTTTTTTGTTTTTCAGACTTCATTGCTGATCTTCGGAATACTGTTCTTTTTGGGTGCTATTTCACTATTGTATGAGCTTCCGGTGATCCGGCACAACCAGCGTTTTCAGCGTTTGAGGAATTTGTGGATTCACAAAGCATTTATGATTACCACCGTATGGACAGTCGCCACTGCAGTTTTACCAGCAGTGAATGCAGGTATTTCATTGCTGGACTATGGTGTGTGGTTGATTGTAACAGAACGTATGCTCTTCATCTTTTTGCTGGCACTTTGTTTTGATGCACGGGATATTGAATTTGATACAAGAGATGGACTGAAGACAATTCCAATTCGTTACGGAACAGCATTCACACAAACACTTTATAAGATAATTATTGCTGCGTTCGTCGTTGTTGCTATCATTAATTATATCATCCTGGATTCAAATTATGGGATTGGTATTGCGATGATCATTTCCGGTTGCGTGAGTTTTATCGTGATTTCAAAAACACAGCAGCGAAAATCAGACTACTACTACATTTTTTTGGTAGACGGAATGATGGTGTTACAGTTTTTTCTGGTGACTATATTTTCTGGAATAGGGTAAAGTTATTTCTATTCGTGCTACTACTCAAAAAGGAGTTCTTTTATTTGAAGTGTGTGAGTTAGAGTGGTGGCCCGAATCCCACAGCAAACTATTTATTGTCAGTGATTTCTAATCACTGGAAAACCTGGTTTAAAGTGAAACTGAGTTACTACCATTTGGCATCTGATTTCTTTAATTGAAATCTGCTATTGTATCTTCGGCCACCAAATAAGAATGATGAATTCAAATGATACGCTGGGACTGATTGCAGGTGCGCTCACTTCCATTTCTTTTCTTCCTCAGGTAATTAAAACATGGAAATCGAAATCGGCAAAGGATCTTTCGCTGGGAATGTTTGGAATTTTTTCAACCGGAGTTACCCTCTGGCTCATATACGGTTTTCAGGTGAACAGCTTTCCGATAATTGCCGCGAATGCACTCACACTGTTTCTGTGCTCCATAATTCTCTATTTCAAACTGAAATTCAAATAGGAATTATTTTCTTTCAAGAATAGCATTGGTGATCCTGCTGATACACACCAACTGTTCCTTTTCATTGTAAATTTTAATCTCCCATACCTGCGTGCTTCTGCCCAGGTGAATAGGTTTGGTGATGCCGGTAACAAATCCATCCCGTGCAGTCTTTATATGGTTGGCATTGATCTCCAAACCAACTACGGTATGTGTTGTGGTATCAATGCAAAGTACTGATGCAACACTTCCCAATGATTCCGCAAGCACAACAGAGGCACCACCATGTAATAAACCCATGGGTTGCCTGGTGCGATAGTCCACCGGCATCGTTGCTTTTATGTAATCACCGCCTATTTCAATAAACTCAATACCCAGATGCTGCTGCATGGTACCATCGTGCCATTCATTCAATTCTCTTAAGTCAATGGGTTTTTTCCAGATCATTTTTAGAAAGTATTTTTGCTGAAAGCGCTCAGTAATTATTGATTCAATTCCTGGTTGGTAGTTTTTTCGTCTCTCAGGTGATTGATGGTATGATGCACACTTTTTTTGTACTTCATATACATAATGACAACAGCAACAAAAAATCCGATCGAGGCTGCTAGCGTCAAATACTGAATGTAGGTCTTACCCTCCTCAATATAAACATATGTCGTAAAAAGTAACGCCAGGCCTTCAAAGAAATGAACAGCAATGGTGAGCAGCTTACTGTGTTCTTTTTGCTGTGATTCATAAATAACATACGCAATGATTGCAATTCCGAGTAATAGAATGATACTTCCCACGCCGGCATAATGAGCTGTTATTTTAGCATACCCTTTAAGGATTAAAACTGCACCTGTCATTACATGTGCGATCGTGCCATACCTGTGTTTTAACATTGCCATATGCTACCCATGAATCTTTCAAAAGTAATAATAATATTTCCCTGTACTCCATTCAATGTTGAATGCTGTATTCGCAATGAAGACAAAAAACAGGTTACCCAAAAAAAAATCCGGAATCACATTTTTACAATTCCGGAACCTGTTTGAACTCCCTGTTTTCAGGGATTCCTAAATACCAGAATTCTGGTATTTGGCGAATGATGGTGGACACTTACATTTATGACTTTCAAATGGAGTTCTAAAAACATGTATGCATCATGCTGCAAAACGATGTCAACTTAAAATTTTTCTTTGGGTATTCAAAAAATGTTTATTGTTAAACCACCTGAAACCAGAAAATGCAAGAGGAATTCCCACTAAGCAATGATTACACTAATTTTCAACAACGCTTTGTGTTTCTTTGTGGGCTGAATGCCTTAATTTTATTGATACACAACAATCAAAAGTTAATTGTATATTAAAGTTTTAAAAATTCGATTGGAAAAAGGAAGGATCATTTTCATTAAAAATAATAAGACTTAAAAGGAACCCGGAATTATTCATTTGCTTAACTTAAAAATAAAAAGCTATGTGCACTAAAACCATTACCACCATTTTTTTTCAGTTGTTTTTCTTCGCTTGCGTATATGCGCAAACACCCCAGGCACCGGTAAATCCTGTGCAACCTGGTAGTGATGAAGTAAAATTTCCGGATGCAAAGGAATACGCCAACACCAATCTCACTTACAACATCATTGATGCACCGAATAACACCTTCTGTTATGATATCTATTCCGGTGGCAGGCTGACG
>JBDSEW010000220.1:0-14232 GCA_039919825.1 Chitinophagales bacterium
GATGTCTACATTGATGTCGGTGAATATCCAGATGGACACATGAGTTTCTACACCGTACTTACTTTTTGCTCCTTCACAAATGCTGATTGCCTGTGCGGTGCCAATGGTCCTATTTTTCCGTACGATATCATAAATCATCGTTTTCTGCTGCGCATAGATATAGCCGCATAGCAAAAGCAAGATCAAGAGCAGTATCCCTTTTAACAGGAAACCGGAGCCCGCCGGAATTTTGGAAAAAAAGAATTCATGAGAATTTTTGCGGGCTCCGGAATACCACCTTACAACGTTGAGTAGTACGAATAAGGATAACATAGCGTGGTGGTTTGGTCGTTTGGAAATTGTTTTCATAAATTCTGAAACAAAGATGTGGTCACCCAACAACCCATTCAAAACGGATCGTTGCTGCAGATGAGCTGATACTTGCGAAATAAGTCGCAGAAAGAGATCTTGAGGCGGTGGAGACTTTACAGACTTATTGATTATTGCATAATCCGGTATGAATGTGTATTTTTTGCAAAATAAAATGACTCAAATCCATATATTTAGACAAAATCGCAAAAGCTTTCCCGAATGAAGGAGGATATACAAAACATATTCTTTGAGCGCGTGAAACAGCGGGCCAATCCCAATTTTTCACTCGTAGATGAAATTGCAGACCTGCTTCAGATCAGTAATGACAGCGCCTATCGCCGGCTACGGGGCGAAACCGCTATCACTTTGGAAGAAGCGGCTGTGCTCTCCAAACACTTTGGAGTAAGTCTTGGAGAAATTTCACCGGGAAAATCAGATGCAGTTTTGTTTGGGAGGTCCACCTTCCGTGATCAGCCGTTGGAGTTTGATGAATACCTCTCAAAAACTGCAGAGTATCTGCAACGCATTGCAGATACAAAAGAAAAACATGGCATCTATGCCGCCAAAGACATTCCGGTATTTCATCACTTCCAGGTTCCTGAAATGGGTATGTTCAAACTCTTTTTCTGGTTAAAAACCATCCGCGGCAACCAGGCGATTGAAGCTGTAAAGTTTGATTTCAACATCATTCCTCCCGATTTGCTGAAAAAATCGAGAACACTTTCCAAAATCTATTTTCAACTCCCATTCACAGAAATATGGAATGAGGATACCAGCAATACTGCACTGCGGCAAATTTTATATTTCTATGAATCAGGTTGGCTGGCCGATAGATCCATCGCCTTAAAATTGTGTGATAAAATGGGCGAAGTAATTGGAATCATACAAAAGCAGGCGGAAACAGGAGTAAGGTGGTTCGATGGAAAACCGGTGCATCCGGATGTGCCTCATGAATTGTATTACAACGACCTTGTTGGCCTGGATAATTCAATCTCTGTAGAAACGGATCAATTTCCGGTTTCAATGATTGGCTACAATGAGCTGGACTATCTGTTTACCTCACATCCGGGTTTTTGCAGGGAAGCCCAATCGTTTTTACAAAAGCAAATAGGTAAATCTATGTTACTGAGTGGCTCATCCGAAAGAGAGCGCAATCAATTCTTTAACCGCATCTATGAAAAGATTGCTGTGCTGAAAACAAAGATTGCTGCTTCATAATCCTTATTTCTTTATTGAATCGTCAGCATTTTAGTGTACCAAGACCCGTTGATACGAAGTTGCAATATGTAAATTCCGGATAAATGGCGGTCGCTGAAAGTTAAGGAGTGTGCACCTGACGATTGATTTTCGTTCAGCAATTCTCCTATTTTTCTTCCATTGATATCGGTTATTTTCATTTCCACTTCCGAGGCTAATGGTAAATAGTAAGTTACAGAAAATACTCCATTGCCCGGATTAGGAAATATCTTCATATTAAAATCTGCCGGAACAAAATTTTCAATTCCTGTTACCAAATTGATTGAAGGGATTAATGCAGCACCTCCTCCTCCATATGCTCCCATATCATTTCGCAATATTCCCCTCGAAGGAAATTTTGCAGTTGCTGAACCTGCACTTTCTTCCACATCATTATAGATGCCTGAAGAATCACCGGCATCAACGCATGGCGAAGAAATATGCAGTATGAAAGAGAGCGTATCCGTAAAGTCAGGAAAGACATCAATATTTCCAATGCCGGAGTAACCACCTTCCACATCGCAGTAAGTGACAGTGGCAACTCCTGAAATCGACTTCACCTGACTGTTATCGATCGAATAATTTCCCCACAAAATATTATTCCTGAGGATCAAAGTTCCGCCCCACGCAAGGCAACCACCAGTTCCAACAGAAGCCTGGTTTCTGTAAATGGTATTGTTCTCAATAATTTTTGGATACGCTACTGAATTGGTATTTGACCAGATGGCACCACCACCATTAAAGTTTTGTCCACCTGAATTATAAGCAATGATATTATTACGCATAATACATCCGGTATAATTCAAGACTACACCAGGGCCATATTTTGCTTTGTTATAAGCAATCAGGTTATTAAGAATATAGGGATTGCAATCGCTGATGCGAATGCCACCGCCTCCCGCTCCATTAATTCCTGAACTGTTGGTTGCCAGGTTATCAATAATCCTATTGTTACGAATAGTTGGAGAAGAGAAATCAATGAGCACGCCACCACCTTCCCGGTAGGTACCTGCTCCATGGGCATCCAGCCAAACTGTGCCGGTTCCTCCTGTAATAGTAAACCCCATCAATACTGCTGTTGAGTCTTCGCCGGAACTAAAGATCACACAACTGCCGGTATCTGCATCCGCCGGTTGGCTACCATTGATAATGGTTTGATTGACAAAACTGGTATCTCCTGTCAGGTAATAATTGCTGGTAAGCACGATATTCTTTCCTTTAAAATTCAGGTTCTCATAATAAATACCGGTTGCTACAACAATGGTATCTCCATCTATAGCTGAATTAATAGCTGACTGGATGGTTGAAAAATCTGACGGCACGGAATGTATGGTTGCCTGCGTTACCTTAGAAAAAACAGCTGTAATTATTGTCAGAAAAATTATTGTAGAAAGTATTTTCATGTTGTGTAGTATGTGTAAAAGGATAGATGGAAGAAACCGCATTAAAGACAGATTTTAACGACTTCTTTTCGTCGTAACACCGGTAATCTTCTGCAAAGGAAGGTTTTCCACCTCCGAATCAATGAAGCATTTGTGTTTGTGAAAATATCGCTGCGTTTACCTACCTTTCAAAAAACCACAACCATGTTCCTTGTCATCGTCTCCATCTTTGCGCTCATTGCCGGCTTCGTACTTCAATCAAATGAGAAAACAAAAACCATTTCCCGGATTGTGAAGGTGGTTGCTGTCGTGATATTAATTGTCGGATTAGGTTCTTCCTGCGTTGTGCAGATTGAAGCCGGCCAGGTGGGTGTTCCCACATTATTTGGAAAAGTCAGTGGCCGCATCCTTAGCAGCGGATTAAATTTTGTGAACCCATTTGTGGTAGTAAAGAAGTTTGACATCCGGACGCAGAATTATACCATGGCTGGACAGTTTGATGAAGGAGACCGCCAGGGTGAAGATGCCATGCGGGTGCTCACCTCTGATGGCCTGGAATTAATGCTGGATGTTTCCGTACTCTATCGTGTAGTGCCAACAGAAGCACCAAAGATTCTTACTACTATAGGTGAGCGCTATGAAGATGTGATTGTGCGTCCGATCGCACGCACCAAGATCCGCGACAATGCCACCAGCTATACAGCAATTGATTTATACTCCATAAAGCGTGAAGAATATCAGCAGAAGGTTTTTTCCAACATTGAAAAAGAATTCAGGGCGCGGGGCATGGAACTGGAGCAGTTGCTGGTGCGGAATATTACCCTTCCCGAATCGGTAAAGACTTCCATTGAATCAAAAATTCAGGCAGAACAGGATGCGCAGAAAATGGAATTCGTGTTGCAGAAGGAACACCAGGAAGCCGAACGCAAACGCGTGGAAGCACAGGGAATTTCAGATTATCAAAGGATCGTAAGCCAAACGCTTAATAATAACCAGTTGCAGTATGAGATGATAAAAGCCTATAAAGAACTGGCCTTATCAGGAAATGGCAAAGTGATTATTATGGGTGATACAAAAGGTGGTGTTCCGATTATTCTGAATGATGGTAAGTAGAAATTGTTGTCAGTACTTTTTTTGGGACCGGCTGATGCGGACAGATCGCAATAAATAATTACTACCAACTCCAATTGATCGTAATTAAAGATCTTCTGGTATTCAAAAAAACCTTGCAACAATAGCTTTTATTCCAACATCAATTTTCCGGCTGCAAGTTTTTTTCCATACTGATTGATCGTATAGAAATAAATGCCATTCGCCAGCCCGTTACGACTTAACAGAACATGGTGATTTATTACCGGAGTATTTGAAAGCTGTCTTCCGTCTACGGGAGCAGGTACTATCAGTTATGAATTGCAGGGTATCCACATCCTGCCATGGGCTCATGATAACATTGTGAGGAGTAATGTTACCGCCTGAACCTTCAGGAATGGAATGGTGATGGGCCATGGTGAATAAAGTGTCACGTTTGAAAGATCGAACGTAATATATCCGTTAGTTGAGATCAGCAAACTATCATAACTAATATTAAAGAAACAAAAGCTCAAGCCAATTGAAATTACC
This sequence comes from Chitinophagales bacterium, assembly GCA_039919825.1. Taxonomy (GTDB): domain Bacteria; phylum Bacteroidota; class Bacteroidia; order Chitinophagales; family UBA10324; genus JACCZZ01. The sequence goes on from JBDSEW010000220.1 coordinate 4,590, forward strand.
TGTGAGAACACATCATCTTTAATAGGATAGGTAGAATTGCTGATTACATTAGTTCCTGCAAATGGCGCTGGTTGATATGGTACCTTTACCACTTCATAACAAACCTGGGCACCAGCAAAATAGCAGAAGATAAGTGATAACAAAAGTGCAGTAGTAATTTTTTTCGTCATGATAATGGGAATAATAGCTTATTTGAAATGATATAATTATTTAATAGAAAAAGAACACTACACAACCGGTTAAATAAAAAGCAAAAAGGCAACTGCTCTTTGCAATGTATTCTTTTTGTTTTTAGAATCTTAACGCTCCTGCGACCTTTTTTATGCTATTTTGCCGCCTCATTTATTGCAATTTACTTACATGGAGACGAAAGGTTACTCGCCCGAACAACTGGCGAAAATTGTGAAGGGCAAGCTCATTCAAAAAACAACTGCTGACAACATAGAATATATTGTACTAGATAGCCGGAAACTTAACTACCCGCAACAATCGGTATTTTTTGCTTTGAAAGGTGCCCGCAGAGATGGGCACCAGTTTATCGGTGAGCTTTTTGAAAAGGGGATCCGGAATTTTGTGGTGAGTGAAACTCCTGAAGAAGGGTTATTTGCCGAAGCCAACATCATAAAAGTAAAAGATACCGTACAGGCTCTTCAATTACTGTCAGCAAATCACCGCAGCAGGTTTACCATTCCTGTGATAGGTGTAACAGGCAGCAATGGAAAAACAATTGTAAAGGAATGGCTCTACCAACTGCTTCAATCAGATTATAATATCATACGAAGTCCGAAAAGCTACAACTCACAGATTGGTGTCCCACTTTCTGTGTGGCAAATGAATGAGATGCATCAACTCGCCATTTTCGAGGCAGGTATATCTCAACCTGATGAAATGCAGAACCTGCAGAAGATCATTCAACCGAACATCGGCCTCTTCACCAACATCGGTAAAGCACATGGAGAAGGCTTTTTAAACATTCGTCAAAAGATCAATGAGAAACTGAAGCTTTTCATACATGCAGAAATCATCATCTTTTGCCGCGACTATCTCGATATCAATGAATGCCTGATGACAGCGAAGGCACAAATGAAAAAAGCAGATCCTGATTTCGAGGGATTGAAAACTTTTTCATGGTCGAAGAATAACCTCGATGCTGATGTGCAGGTAAAGAACATTGTAAAAAACACCAGCATCTCTCATCTGACGCTCGAGCAGAAAGGAGAATCCTTTTCATTTTCTATTCCTTTTATTGATGATGCATCTATTGAGAATGCCGTTCATTGCTGGATGCTGATGCGATATCTTAAAATGGATCCTTCAGTAATTGTCCATCGCATGCTCAACCTTAACCGCGTGGCAATGCGGTTGGAAATGAATGATGCCATCAACAATTCCTCGCTGATCAACGACAGCTATAACTCTGATTTAAATTCGCTCGCAATTGCCCTGGATTTCCTCGATCAGCAAAAGCAACACGCAAAGAAAACACTGATTCTCTCAGATATCCTGGAAAGCGGAGTGAGTGATGAAAAATTGTACCGTGATGTAAGTCAGCTCGTGCAATCAAAAGGTGTCAACCGCTTAATTGGTATTGGAGAAGCTATTTCAAAACAGCAGGAATTATTTTTACGAAATAAAAATCTTGTCACTGCCTTCTACCCATCGACTGAAGCCTTTCTGCATTCATTTTCAAACGAGCAGTTTACTGATGAAACTATTTTATTGAAAGGAGCGCGGCCATTTGCATTTGAACGCATCGGCAAGCGACTTGAGCAGAAAGCGCACGAAACCATTCTTGAAATTGACCTGAATGCATTGATCCATAATCTTTCCGTTTACCAGGCTTTACTGAAACCTCAGACAAAAATTATGGTAATGGTGAAAGCATTCTCCTATGGCAGCGGCAGCTTTGAGGTAGCGAATGCGTTGCAGTTTCATAAGGCAGACTACCTCGCAGTTGCTTACGCAGATGAAGGTGTCGAACTCCGTAAAGCCGGTATCACCATGCCTATTATGGTGATGAATCCGGAACAGAAAAGTTTTGACACAATTATTCAATATCATTTAGAGCCTGAATTATACAGTCTCAGGTTACTCCGGCAATTCATTCACACCATTTCATTATCAAAAGATAAAATAAAGAATTCCTACCCTGTTCATCTGGAAGTAGAAACAGGAATGAACAGGCTCGGATTCAGTCCCGATGATCTGAATGAACTCTGCCAGTTGCTTGCGGAAAATGCGGTTTTGCAGGTGAAGTCAATTTTTACGCATCTTGCAGGAAGCGAGGAAGCATCGCTTGATGACTATTCACGCATGCAGATTCATCGATTCAGTATGATGAGCGAATCTATAATCAAAAAACTCCACTATCCGGTTTCACGGCATGTGCTCAATTCCGCAGGTATATCCCGGTTTCCTGACGCACAGTTTGAAATGGTAAGACTTGGCATCGGTCTGTATGGAATTGATGGTACAGAAAAAGTGCAACACCTCCTGAAAAATGTGAGTACCCTGAAAACCACCATCTCGCAAATAAAAAAAATAGTGGCCGGCGAAACTGTTGGGTATGGCAGAATGGGTATTGCTGCCAATGACATGATGATTGCTACAGTAGGTATTGGTTATGCAGATGGCCTTAACAGAAGTTTAAGTCGTGGTGCAGGTAAAATGATGGTTCGCAACAAACTTGCACCCATCATCGGAAATATCAACATGGACATGACGATGATTGATATCACCAACATTCAAGATGCAGAAGAAGGGGATGAGGTGATTGTGTTTGGCGATGCCCTTCCTGTACAGCAATTGGCGCAATGGGGGAATACCATTCCTTATGAGGTGCTGAGCACGATTTCGAGGAGGGTGAAGAGGGTTTATTACCAGGAGTAAAAATGCGTATTGATCATTGATATCTATCACTCCACTCATCCCAAAGTATCCACCACTTCCATCAGCGTTCTAAACGCTACAAACTTATCTTTATATCTGTCGTTGAATTCATCACGCAATGCTGGCGCGAACGTGTTGATGTAATAATTGAATTGAACCATGCTTTCGCATTGGTACTGGATTACATAAGTGGGATCGTCATCATCAGGCTGATCGAGCAATTTGGAGATATGTGATTGGGTGAATTGCCCGGTGTTTAAAACAACAGGAATATGCACTGTCTTCATCCATTCCAGCCATTCAGACTCAACATCCTTCTCAATTTTTACTGTTACGTTGTACAGGAGCATGCATTTATTTTTTTGCTTCATCAGGAAAAATATCATCTCAACACCGCCAACCGGTCTCCATCCAGTTTCACCAAAATGAATAATAAAATAGTGAATGACCACAACGATGAGCCCCCATAACTGATAAATGGAAGCGGAATGCCAATCACCGGCATCAAACCAATCGTCATTCCAATATTAATCAGCATGTGAAAGAAAATGATCGATGCAACTCCATAAGCATAGATCATTGAAAAACGTGACCGCTGTCGCTGGGCAACATGCAATATCCGCAACAGCAACGTGAGAAAAAGCAACAGCACCACTGTACTGCCCCAAAAACCATATTCCTCGCCAATGGTACAGAAAATAAAATCGGTGCTTTGCTCCGGTACAAAATTATACTTCGTCAATGTGCCTCTCAGAAAACCCTTCCCCCATAATCCACCTGAGCCAATTGCAATTTTTGATTGACGAACATTATAATCGGCATCCTTCACTTTTACTTCCTTCCCCAATAAAACACTGACCCGTTGTTGCTGGTGAGGCTCGAGCAGGTTGTTAAAAACAAAATCCGTTGTGAGTATATAGCCCGATGAAAAAATAAATGCTGTTACCAAAATGAAAACCAGCGACCTGTTTCTGCGCGACAAAAACAGCAGCAGTCCTCCGGCTACAAACAACAACAATATGAGCAGGTACTTATCCATCACAAGGGAGAGAATGGAAAGGGTAATCACAAATAAACCAATTGCGAGATAAGATCCGGGCAATCCGAAACGAAATAATACAAGGAAAAACGAAACATATACGATTGCTGAACCTGCATCACCCTGGAGCACAATAAGTATTGCCGGCAACATGAAAAGGGAAATGGCAGCAATACGTGTTCGCAGCAGCTTCATGTTTATATTCATACCACTCAGGTATTTGGCAACGGCGAGGCTGGCTGCGAATTTGGCAAACTCTGATGGCTGTAATTGAAAGCTCCCGATGTCAATCCAGTTTTTATCTCCCTTCACCGTACTTCCTATCACAAACACTGAAAGCAACAATAATATCACCACTGCATAAATTACGTAAGCAAAGGCAGGATAAAATTTACTGTCTGTCAGCAACACCGCACCGGCCAATAAAAGCGCTCCCATGATCCAGAGGAACTGACGGCCATAAGCACGATCAATGTCAAAAATACTCGGCTGTGTTTCATCGTACGTTGCCGCAAATATCGACAACCAACCTATCAGGATCAACGCCAGGTATAGCCCAATCATCATCCAGTCAATTCCTTTATTTACCGGCCGTTCCTGCTGATACATTATTGAATGAGGTTAGCATTAAACATCCTGTCTTCCAGGTATTTCCTGGGTGCAGAAATGGTATCGTTCAAATATTTTTCCATCATAAGACTTGCTATAGGTGCACCGTAAGTTGCGCCAAACCCTGCATTCTCCACAATAACAGCAATTGCAATTTTGGGATCTTCGATGGGTGCATAGCAAACAAAAAGCGAATGGTCATTTCCATGCGGATTTTCAGCAGTACCTGTTTTACCGGCGATGGTAACACCCGGAATCTGCGCTACTGTTCCTGTTCCAGCTTCTACCACGCGCTCCATTCCTTTGATCACCATGTCAAAATAAACCTGGTCAACAGGCACCTGGTGCTTAACGATCAGTTTCTTCAGGGTAGAATCATCCTCAATCACTTTCTTGACCAAATGTGGAGTGTACCAATAACCTCTGTTCGCGATAGCAGCAATCACATTTGCCATTTGTAAAGGTGTTTCACCCAACTCACCCTGTCCAATCCCAAGGGAAACTACTCCGACAGAATTCCAGGAACCTTCGCCATATAATTTATTATAATATTTCGAACCTGGTACAAAGCCATATCCTTCATTGGGTAAATCAAGACCTGTCTTCACTCCAATACCAAAAGTGGCCAATACGGCTTTCCATTTATCCAACCCTTCAGCTACAGTACTGGTACTATCGTGATCAATGGTTCTCCTGAAGTAGTTACAGAAGTAACTGTTACAGGAATGCTGAATCGCGTTTGAAACTCCAGGAACAAATCCTGAATGATGACAACCAACCCGAAGTCTGCCAACATAATATGCACCCGGACAAGCATATGTACTGAACTCGTGAATCGCTCCTTCCTGCAATCCAATTAATGCAAGCGTTGGTTTATAAGTGGATCCAGGCGGATAGGAGGCCTTGATCGGGCGAACAAATAAAGGATTCAGGCTGTCCATCAGCAGTGCACGGAAATTTTTTCCACGGTTCTGACCTGTCAGCAGAGATGGATCATAACTTGGACTGCTCACCATTGCCAGCACTTCACCTGTCTTTGGTTCAATGGCAACTACACTTCCCACTTTTCCTTTCATCAGGCGCTCACCGTATTGCTGCAGTTCAATATCGATGGAGCTGATCATATTCTTTCCGGGAATGGCCGCCGTATCAAACTTCCCTTCGTTAAAGCTTCCCTGCTCGCGGTTGTGAACATCCACCAGTACAAAGCGTGTTCCTTTTACGCCACGCATCATCTTCTCATACGATTGTTCAATGCCACCAGTGCCAATGTAATCTCCCTGGCGGTAATACCCGTTTGATTGCTCGATTTGCTTAGGAGTTACTTCACTTATATACCCAAGTGTATGTGCTGCAGAATGATAAGGGTAAGCGCGAACGGTGCGCACTTGCCCGTAAAACCCGGGAAAGAGATAGAGCTCCTCCTGCACAGTTGCATATTTTTCAACAGAAATTCCTTTTACAAACAATGAGGGTTTATAGCGTGAGTATACGCTTGCCTTTCGCAGCGTTTCTCTGAAAAAAGTATCTGTTATACCCAGCAGGTCGCATAAACCCAGCGTATCCAATTCCTTCACCTGCCCCGGGATTACCCAGAGATCATACTCTTTCTGGTTATCGATGATGAGTTTGCCGTTTCGGTCAAAAACTAGCCCGCGGGCAGGAAATACAGTTACCTGCCGCAGCACATTTGCATTGGCGAGCTGCTTGTAATCTTTATTAATAACCTGAAGATAAAAGAGGCGGGCTACAAAAATAGAAACTACCACAATCATTGCATATTGCAAAGTATACCTGCGCTGTTGAAAGAGATCGGTCATTGTAAAGTGCAGCCACGTTTTTAGAAGCAGGTAGCATGCAATACGCGTGTAAAATTACATCGCAGAATGAGATTACAATGAATGTTATGTGCACAAACAAAACATTTCTCCACGTTCCAATTGTTAATGAATGAAAGAGTGAACAGAAATTAGCCAAATAAAAAAATGAATTCATTTTTTCAGTTGCAGGAATAGTTCACTCACCAAGCCATTGCCTTAAAGTTGTCGCCTTATTACGGCCAGAGAAGAAGCATTGTATCTTAAAACGGATCAAATAGGAAGTGAACCGTAAAAGCAGTTGGTCGAAACGAAGGCTATCAAAAGAAGTATGAGAGAAATTCGGAAAAAGCTTACGATAAAGTAGTCCGTTTCCTTTTATAGAATAAATATTGCAGTGTGATAATTATTGCCATCGATACTAAAGTACTCACCGCTATTTTGGAAATCACAAACAGAAACTGGTTAAAACTCAGTGTTTCTATCATGAAAAAAACCAGGTGATGCATAAAGATCAATACGGAAGCATACACGATGAACCATAAAAATCCCATGGAGGAAATAGTCGGCTTGTCCTCCGGCTGATACCCTGCGGCAGGACGCAAAAGATTGATCATGTAAGGCCGCAGAAATGCGACTACAGTGGTAGCAGCAGCATGAAGTCCAAGTGAACTGGAATACAGATCGATCACTAGCCCGCACAAAAAACCGATGATCAAAACCAGCCAGGGTGGTGTTTCAAATGGCAGCAGCAGGATAAAAAGCGGATAGATGTAGGGATTGAATAATCCATGCAGGTGTACATTGTTCAGGATCATTACCTGCGCAAAGGCCAGCAACACAAAACGGATAATATAACCGATTAGGCTACTGAACATTTTCTGTTTTATTAATCAAGGAATCCAATTCCCCGCTCATGAGGTTATTTACCACGTACACATAATCCAGTTTTTTAAAATCTGCTGTAAGCCGTACCCGGATGTCATAAAAATTTCCCGGCTCCTTTAATGAAAAATGCTCAATAGTGCCGATGGGTATATCATCTGGAAATATGCGCGATACGCCGCTGGTGAAGATGGTATCTCCAGTGTGCAACTGTTCCTGGCGGGTGATCTCTTCCAGGTTGATCAAATAGGGGCTTTCCCCATCCCATTTGATAGTGCCACGACTGCCATCTCTCCTCACGCGTGCACTTACTGTTACCTGGGAATGGAGCAAAGAATACAAACTTGAAAAGTGATCTGAAACACTCTTTACAATTCCAACAATTCCTGTAGGGCTGATCACTGCCATCCGGGGAGCAATTCCCTGGTCGCGGCCCTTGTTGATGATGATGTAATTATTAATACGGTTGGTGGAAGTTTGAAGTACCTCTGCTGGAATGTAGGAATAGAATTGTCTGCCTGTAGTATCTTTTTTAATATGTACAGATGCAGAGTCATAATAAAAAGAGGTAGCCTGGTTGCTGCGCAATTGCGCATTTTCCATTGCCAGTTCCTTATTGTGCTCTCCCAGCCTCAGGTAACCGGTTACTTCACTGTAAACGGCAAATGACCTTCCAACCACTTCATCACTGATATTTAAAAAAGCAGCTCTTTGATACCCATTATTCTTAACCATCAATGCAACACAAATAACCTCCAATACAAGAAAAAGAAAGAAAGCACGGTAATGATAAATAAAGGAAAAGAGGTTACGCATGCCCGAAAAAATGAGGAATTATTCGATAACTGTTTTACTTCCGCATTTCCTTTGAATGAAGAGAAACAGGTTTAAGAAGCTCTTATGATTAATCATTTAAAAAAATTACTTACCCAATGTTTCGACAGGCTCAACATGACCTCCGCGCGCCGGTTACCCTGAGCCTGTTGAAGGGTTGCGGAGATATAGAAGAATTTCGAGATCATTGATTAATCATAGGAGCTTCTAAGTCATCAGGAACGGAAAACGGTAAATATTTTTCAGTGCAATACCGGTTCCGCGCACCACTGCACGCAGCGGGTCATCGGCAACACTCACTGGCAGTTTGGTTTTTAAGGAAAGTCGTTTGTCCAGTCCGCGAAGCAAGGCTCCACCACCTGTAAGATGCAACCCGGAACGGTGAATGTCTGAGGCCAATTCCGGTGGTGTCGTTTCCAGCGCCTTCAGCACAGCTTCTTCGATCTTTGAGATGGATTTATCCAGGGCATGCGCTATTTCCTGGTAGTTGACGGTGATCTGCTTGGGAATACCGGTCATCAGGTCACGGCCATGAACGGCAAAATCTTCAGGCGGATCATCCAGGTCTATAATCGCTGCTCCCACATTGATCTTTATAGCTTCAGCAGTGCGTTCACCCACCAGCATGTTGTGCTGGCGCCGGATATAATCCATAATGTCAGCCGTGAATTCATCTCCTGCTATACGGATCGATTGGTCACAGACAATACCTGCCAGTGCAATTACAGAGATTCCGGTAGTTCCTCCACCAATGTCAATAATCATGTGTCCTACAGGCTCTTCTACATCAATACCAATACCCAACGCTGCTGCCATCGGTTCGTGGATGAGGTAGACTTCACGGGCGCCTGCCTGTTCCGCAGAGTCGCGAACAGCGCGTTTTTCCACTTCCGTAATACTACTCGGGATACAGATTACCATGCGCCATGTAGGCGTAAACAAAAATCCTTTGGGGTTGATCATTTTGATCATTTCCCGGATCATCGTCTCCGCTGCGTTGAAATCGGCGATCACCCCATCTTTCAGGGGCCGGATGGTTTTGAGGTTGTCGTGGGTTTTCTCATGCATCTGCATGGCCTTCTTACCCACGGCCACTACTTTATTGGTGGTGCGGTTGATTGCCACGATAGAGGGCTCATCCACCACCACCTTATCGTTGTGAATGATAACGGTATTTGCGGTACCGAGATCAATCGCTATCTCCTGTGTTAAGAAATTGAATAATCTCATCGTGTCTCCTTTCCCTGATAACGGGACGTTTTCAAAAATTGCGTGCAAAGTTCAAAAAAAGAAATGAATAACGCGGGGGAAAATTATTTATGGGGGGAACCTATCAAATTTACCGCGTCAACCCTGGTTAATTTTTAAATATCTGAAACCTTTCTTAGTAAAAACAGGATACTTCAAAAGGATAGTTGAGCAATTGCTGTCACTACCCTTTTCATCCACATCTTCTTCCATCAGGGCATTCTCTGCCCAGTCAACCAACTTTTCAATAGAGATAGCATGATGAAGGTAAGAACAGTTTTTTTTTGGCCAACGAATTCTTTAGTAATCATGCTAATCAACT
>JBDSEW010000255.1:0-16281 GCA_039919825.1 Chitinophagales bacterium
CCATTGATAACGATTGAATAGCATTGCGTTCATCAATCACCCTTACATGACTTCTATCCCGGATCCATGTCCATTGATCGGTGATCATTGCGATCAGCATTTCCTGGTACCGTTTTTCTTTATCCGAAAGATTCCCATACCTGATGGTTACAAGATCCTTAAAAAGAATTTCAGAAAAGCGACCTCTTACCTTTTGAGATGATGCCTGTCTTTCATTGTGAAGTTCCATCAGTGAATCCTTCAGCAGTATTGAAATAATTTCAAGTTGTTCTTCTGACAATAATCCATTCAATTTCATGCTGACAGGTATCCACCCATACAAGGTAACATCTCCTCTTTCAAATTGCAACCGCATTTCCTGGCGGTCCAGTAATTTTGTCTGATCGAAACCATGGTAAAAATTTACAACACCTTCTTTATAGAGTACCGTTGCCTGTACGCGGTCAATTAATTTCCTTTTAACAGAAGGCCTTTGCAGTTGTAAAGCGTTCAACACTTTTCCTTCACCCAGCCATCCTGAAAACATGTCAAAAAAATGAACCCCATGTTCTATGAAAATGCCCCCACTCTTTGATTCATCCCAAAACCAATGGTCTTCAGGAAGGAATTCATCGCTCGCATAATTTTCAAAAAATCCATGCAGGAAATTACCCAGCAGCTTTTGATCAATCATGCTTTTTACGATGCTGTATATGGGATTGTACCGTTGCATCAGGTTGACTGCATAGAGTAATTGCAGATCATTTGCGAGTGCAGCCAGTTCTTCTGCTTCTGCCACCTTCAGCGCAGCAGGTTTTTCGCAGATCAAATGTTTACCTGCCAGTAAAGCCAATTTGGATTGTGTGTAATGCAGGTAAGGTGGTGTTGCAATGTAAACCATTTCAACTGCAGCATTTTTTAAAAACAAATCATAAGCAACATAAGCATCCGCATTTAAAGCTGTACTCATTTGTTTGGCGGCTGATGCATCAATATCTGCTACCGCGACAATTTTAATTCCTGGCACTTCCAAAAATGCAGTGGCAGCAAAACGGGCAAACCCACCTGCACCTGCAATTCCGATATTTAATGTTTCAACCGGCATTCTTTTACTTCATCATTTTTTCATCGTTGTTGGATTCATGCATGCTGAATCAAGGGTTTATGGGATTTCTCATTCTCAGCAAAGTGAAGAATCAGTCTTGTTATTCCAGAAAAAGAAAAGCACATCTTCCCTGATTTATTATTTTCCTTTGGATGATCCATCATTCTCACCCAACAAAACGTTCACAGCACGTTCCGCATCTGCGATTGCTTTTTCAGGAGTCTTCTTTCCGTACACCACACACGTTTCGTATTCCTGTGAAATAATGTCAAGCACTTCAACAATCACTTCACAATTGTCCACACCCTTTGAAAATGGCAATTGCTTTGCAAAAGTTACGAGCATAGGGTTTCTTCTAAAGTAATCACTGAAAAAAGGATCGGTCTGCAATGCTTTCCGCTTCGGCAGCTGTCCTGTTAATTCCAATAGCTGTAGGTCACCTTCCTTATCCACCATTGTTTTAATGAAGTCCCAGGCAGCCTGCGGGTGCGTACAGGTATTGAACACAACAATGTTTTTAGGATCCGCGAAAGTGTAAACGGGGCCTTCATGATCGTCAGGCACTATTGGCTCGAAATAATCAAATGCGAAGTGCCTGTCTTTCAAGCTCAGAAGATAAGATATTTCCCAGGGGCCTGTCCATTTTGTTACAATCTGTTCCGCCACAAATGGATCACTTGCTGCAGCTAAATTCTCCCTGGAAAAATATCGGTCAGTGTACAGGCTTTGCAAAAAGCGAAAAACCTCAATTGCATATTTATTATTGAACGCAGCCTTATTATTTACAATTAACGGAGCACCATTTGACGCAGCGAGGTACAACGGATAAAAATTAAAAAGCCGCTGATACCAGATTGCTTTTACCTCTGTGTAACCAAACCATCTTCCTGTCAATCCTTTCCTTTCATTATTAGCTTTGAAAATGGCTGCTGCATTGCGGTAAGCAGTATATGTTCGGGGCAACTCTTTAATACCATTCTCCGCTAACAAGTCTTTATTATAAATGGTGAGGAAGGGATTTACTTTCCAGGGTACCTGGTAGATATGTCCATCAGCAGAAGTGATTTCCCTTATTGAGGTGCTGTCGCAACGCTCCCTTATAAATTCCCAAAATCCCTGTAACGTATCTAAGGGAATTAATACGCCGGAACGCGCGTACATTTCAACATTCCCCTGCCACATATTCGCATAGATATCAGGAGTGGTTTTACCGACAACTGCAGCCAATATTACCTCTTCACTCGATTGTCCTTCAGGTATCGGTTGTATGCGAACCGGATTTTCTTTATGATTGCTGTTCCAGCTTGTTGTAAGCTTTGTACCAAACGCTATTTCCCTAGGATTATTCGAACACCAGAACAATAACTCCTTGCTTTTTTCACTGTGGGTATTGCAGCCGCTCACCAGGAAAAAAAATATTAAACTGATGCCAAAACGCAAGGAAGGAAACATGTGAAAGGTTCAACCGGTTAACACATCATGATGTAGTAAAGTGTATGCATTGTTTTGCAACCGGGATGATAAAATTTAGCTGACAAAAAACCCCTGCAGTGTTTGTCCTGCAGGGGTTCCCGTTTATAATTTAAAGAAGATTAAAGACTCTTTTGGTTGTCATAAATGGACTTAACCTGGATGGCATCCAATGGAACATTGTAAAACATTACATCATCGAGGTCACCCGTAAAAAATCCGCCCCATGCTACCTGGAAATCTCCATCAACTGTGAGGTATTCGCTTGTTGGCAAATCCTGACCGATCACAAAATTTATGGGGTCTCCACCAATGGTAATTGCGGGTAATGGAACATCTGTCCATGATTTAACAAGGTCACCATTCACATAAAAATTCATGGTGCCGGCTGTAAATGTAACTACGGTATGATACCACACATCATTATCAGCCACGAATGTTTCGTCATCGCGGTCATAATACGAAGTGTCTGTACCGTTGGAAGCTTTCACAGTAAAAAAGAATTTATTGGCACCCTGGTACTGGTATTTATAACCATTCCAGCGATTCAAAGCAACCATTGTGTAGGTATCAGGATTAATGGTTCTGCCATCAACTGATTTTTTACACCACAAGCTGATCGTCATTTGTGTTGGATTGAGAGCAGAGTTGTAAGGAACTTCAATGTTTCCACCTTTATCAAAATGATAGCACATGTTTGAACGTCCAAAACGGTCTGATGTCAGGGCAGGAGTACCTGCTCCATAATACACATGACCCATCGTTACAGCTCCATTATTACCTTTTCCTGATGAATCATTTGCATTACCATTAAACTTCCAGAATCCTATCAGGTTGTCAGGTGAGATTTCAGTAATAAAGTTAGCCTGATAAGCTGCCATTGCTGCTTCTAACTGAGCGCATGCATTGGTTACTTCTGACTGTGTAGCATTTGCATCCGATAAAACTGCATTTGAAGCAGAGAGTGCAGTTTGTAATGGTGCTTTTGAACCGATAACATATTGGCCAGGTTTGGTTCCTTCTGTCGTTCCATCAATCAATGCCTGGGATGCGGCAACATTTGCAGTCAGACAGGTTTTATCAGCCGGAATAACAACTTCATCCTTCTTGCATGAATAAAAAGCCATGGTAAACACAAGACTGCAAAACATCGCAGTGCTGATTAATTTAAACGGGGTTTTAAATTTGGACATGTTAATTTGTTTTTGTTAGTGTTAAAAATGAAAAAGATCAATACAAAGCATGATTTCTATCTCGTTCGCTTTGCGGAATAGGAAAGTACTTATGTGTTGCGTAATTAAAAAAAGGATTATCGGAAAACGCCTGTGAAGCATACGACTCTCCATATCGTATTACATCAAAGTAACGGTGGAATTCAAAACCAAGCTCTACCCGTCTTTCATGGCGGATTGCTGTGCGTAAGTCCGACTGACCACTTGTAATTACATCAGGCAAAAGTCCTGCCGGAATTGTTCCGAAACCCGGCAGCAAGTTGTCGTAGAGGTAACTTTCTCTCGCGCGCGTTCTTACCTGGTTAAGGGGAACCAATGCCTCTGCAGTGCGACCAGATTCATTGAGTGCTTCTGAATACCATAGTAATACATCAGCATATCGTATGGAAGTGTAATTTATACTGCCATCACCTTTCAGATTGATTGGAATTTCAGAGAACGGTTGCTGGTGTTTCCTGGTAAGATATCCTGTTGGCGACCATTCTTCACTGAATACTTCACCGTTGAACCACGGCATTCCATCACGTCCGACTGTATAATCCAGTCTCGGATCAAACACGCCTTCCGTAGTTGCTTCAAATTCATCCACAAAATTTTGTGTAGGTGCGTTAAAGAAATATCCGCCATCAACAGCAGGTGCAAACCATTGATTCAAAACATTTCCAGTAAAGGGATCCTGCCCATCTAAATGCTGCACCTCAAAAACTGATTCTATATTGTTCTTAAAATTTGCGTCGAAATTTTCGGCATACACCGTCATTAGACCGTATTGGCCACTCAGGATAACCTCTTCCGCTTTCGTAGCAGCAAGATCCCATTTCGACTGGAACAAATAGGCCTGGGCAAGCAATGCTGTTGCAGCTCCTTTGGTTGCACGTCCAACGTCTGAGCCTGAATAAAACAGGGGAAGGTCTGGCGCTGCAGCGAGCAGGTCAGGTTCTATCACCGTTTCAAAAATTGTTTTAACAGGTGATTGCGCAATTTGTAGTTCGTCGGAATTCAATGGCTCCAATACTATCGGCACCTCACCGAAAATATTTACGAGGTCGAAATAATAATACGCACGTAAAAATTTTGCTTCTGCAAGTATTCTTATTTTTAGCTCTTCATCCATTTCGATGGCAGGAATTTTATCCAGCACAATATTGCAGCGGGTAATACCTTCGTATAACCTTGCCCATTCATTTTCAAGGTTTCCATTGAGCGGAGTGATATTAAAATCATCAATCAAACCAATATCTGCCTGGTCGCCTGCAACACCTCCTTTAGCAGCATCATCAGATGCAACATCACCAAATACCCAACTTCTGTTTTGAACTCCCACGCCCTGAAAGGAAGAAGGATATGAAAGCAACTGGTAGGCGGCAGTGATTGCCTGAAGCGCCTGTTCCTGGGTGGTGTAAAATTCAGATTCGGGATAAACCCCCAATACTTCAGTGGTCAGGAATTTTTTACACCCTGTTACTGAGATAAAGGCAAGAGCTATGAAAGCGCTTTTTAAAAGGCACTTCTTCATTGGCAATTGATAATTCATGCGTGGAAGAATACTGCGTAGAAGTGTTAAAGGTACGTTAATTAAAGTCATCATTTTTTATGTATCAGAAATTTATGTTTACTCCTGCAATATAGCTCCGCGCACTAGGGTAGGTTCCCCAATCGATACCTGCCGCTATATCACCTTTGTAGGTTTCAGAATTCAGGTTATCACTGGTATGCATTTCAGGATCAAGACCCGTGTACTTTGTAATGGTAAAAAGATTTTCCGAAGTCACATAAATCCTCAATCCCCTGATGTGAATTTTATCAAGTGCCTTCTGCGGAACATTGTATCCAATCTGCAAATTTTTTAATCTTAAGTAAGATCCATCTTCCAGGAAACGGCTCGAGGGTGTTTTATTGTTCGATGAACCAAGCCATGAAACACGTGGCTCCTCATTGCTGGTCCCCTCACCTGTCCAGTGATTGTCGTAAACATTTTGGGTAAGGTTGAAGGCGCGGTAAAAACCTTCAATGTCCTGGTTCACCTGCAGGTACAATTTATTTCCGGAAGCACCCTGGAAGAAAATGGACAAGTCAAAATTTCCATATTGAAGATTTGCTGTTACTCCATAAATGATCTTAGGTATTGCACTTCCTAAAAAAGTCCTGTCATTTTGATCAATCACTCCATCTGCATTCTGGTCTTTAAATTTCACATCCCCGGGCCTTATATAAGAACCCTGGTATGCATGACCAAAAATATCTGCATCATTCTGAAAAATGCCTTCCATCTCCAGCATATAAAATGATCCAATCGGCTGACCCACTGTGGTGAGTGTTGCATAAACGCCATTGTCAATTCTTCCACCGGGAATAGGTGCACCATCAGAAAGTTCCAATACTTCATTCTTCAGTGTGGAGAGGTTTGCATTAAAGTCGTATTTAAGGCGTCCTTCATTGTTCCTGTAATTGAGTTCAAATTCAAACCCTTTGTTTTCCACCTTACCTGCATTGGCATATGGAGTAGTCGCACTGCCACCAATCAGCGGCAATGGAATGGGAATGAGCATGTCTGAAGTTACCTTAATAAAGTAATCAACTGTCAGCGTGAGTTTATCCTGAAGTATTCCAACATCCACTCCAAAATCGGTTTGGGTAGATGCCTCCCATTTTACATTTTCATTTCCTCGTGTTGAAATCGTGTATCCTGAATTGCTGACCGGTGGATTTCCAAAAACATAATTATACCCTTGTCCAATTAT
Source organism: Chitinophagales bacterium (assembly GCA_039919825.1). Lineage (GTDB taxonomy): Bacteria > Bacteroidota > Bacteroidia > Chitinophagales > UBA10324 > JACCZZ01. The sequence goes on from JBDSEW010000255.1 coordinate 6,528, forward strand.
AGAAGCCGATGGATAATTCCCAATGTCCTGGTTACCCAATTGCCCCCAACTGGCTCTTAAGCGAAGCTTTGAAACGGAGGGCATCCGGTCCTGGATCCATTTTTCGTTGTGCAAATTCCATCCTCCTGAACCGGAAAAAAATGTTCCATAGCGGTTGGCTTCTGAAAAACGGGAAGAGCCGTCGCGCCGCACATTTCCGGATAAAAGATAACGGTCGTTGTATGAATAGTTCACATTGCCAAAAAGAGAGAAGAGCCGCCATTGTTGCTGTCCTTCAAACACTGTTTGTGAAGTTGTATTCAACCCATTTCCCAGGTAAATAAGATTGTCAATTTGTTCTGGAAAGTTATGGTCGGTACCACCATGAATGGTGTTGTTATTACTGATGGCTTCCGTTCCTGCAATGGCTACCACATTGTGCACTCCTCCAAAAACTTTGTTATAACGGAAGGTATTGTTCCAGATGATGTTCACATTGTTAGCAGTGCTTACCGAAAGCCGGTTCGGGCTGTTCACCCGCAAATTAGTTCCATAATTTCTGTCAAAGCGCCTCGCATCAGTAATGATGAGATCTAATCCGGCATTCGTTTTAAAGGTGAGGTCTTTAAGAATCTTATATTCGAGAAATACATCGCCAAATGTGCGGTATTGCTTTTCTTTATTGTCAGTATATTCTGCCAGTGCTACCGGGTTATAGCCGTCTCCAAAAAACTCCGGATATTCAGGAAGATCACTGTAACTACCATCCTCATTAAAAATAGGTATGGCAGGTGTACGAAACAATGCATAGCGAACTACACTTCCACCATTACCCCCATAACCATCACCCGAGCTGCCAACAATATTCCTATTCGAATAAGAAACATTGAGGTTGTTTCCAAAACTCAATTTATCTGAAAGGGCAATGTTGAGCTTTGCCCGCATGGAATATCGTTCGTACCATGAATTAAGTATAATCCCATCCTGCTTAAAATAATTTCCGGATACGTAGTAAAGCGTTTTTTCATTTCCACCGTTGATTGAAAGCTGATGGCTTTGTATCATTCCATTTTGAAAAATTGCATCCAGCCAATCGGTGTCTGCCATTGCTAATCCTTCAGGAATCGGTTTGCGTTTCAGGACCTCATTGGTAATGTCCTTATTGTCGTTTACCACTGCTTCATTATATAACTCTACATATTCTGCAGTGTTGGTCATTTCAGGCAGATGGCCATGCGTTTGAAAACCTGCATAACCCGAGTAACTGACTTTGGGTTCTCCTTTTTTACCGCCTTTGGTGGTGATCACTACTACTCCGTTTGCAGCACGTGCTCCGTAAATAGCAGCAGAAGCGGCATCCTTTAAAACGGTGATGGACTCAATATCATTTGCAGAGAGATAGTTGATACCATCCTTTGTAGGAATACCATCAATAATAAAAAGCGGGTTGTTATCATTGATCGTACCAACACCGCGAATTCTTACTGCAACACCTTCACCAGGCTGACCTGTTGACTGGGTAATGCGCACACCTGATACTTTTCCCTGTAACGCCTGGTCCACATTTCCAACAGGTAACTTTGCAAGTCCTTCCACATCAACAATCGAAACAGCGCCGGAGATGTTGGATCTCTTTTCAGTACTGTAACCTACCACCACCACTTCGTTTAAAGCTTTGTAGTCGGCTTCCATTTTAACATTGATGGTCTGTGCAGCATCGTTCACTTCAACCGGTTGCCTGAAATCAACATATCCTACATAAGAAACTTTCAATGTATAGGAGCCCGCTGTTACTGAGCTGATTAAATATAAACCATCATCATCAGTATTTGCACCATACTGTGTGCCCTCCAGCACAACTGTTGCATAAGAAACAGGAGCTCCTTTGTTGTCCACCACTTTACCTGTCAGGGAACCACTCTGTGCAACAGCATTCAAACTAAATAAAAACGAAGTAGCAACCATCACTACCAAGCAAACAGTACGTATTAATTTTATCATGCGCTATATTCTCAGTTTTTTTAAAACCAGCTTACGGGCTTTGAATGTAGTCAATATTATGGTAAGCCGACCGATTTTAAAAATTCAAATTTTCATTTTATGAAAAACAGTAACCACTCAAAAGTTACACATGAATATTGTAAATGATATAACGAGTGGCCTTTTAAAAGTCTTGAAAAATGGATAGCATCAGTTGCGTTGTTGCAAATTTTTGTGCCTGAAAGATTAAGCCTTAGAGTAACGAAAGCATTGGAAGCGATGCTATCGCTCCCAGCGATAGTATCGCTGTTGTTAGGAAATTCTTTAGCGAGTTTTTTTTCAAATACCGATACTATCCCTGAAAAAGGGATAGCATCGGTTGCGTTGTTACAAATTTTTTGTGCCTGAAAGATCAGACCTGAGAGTAGCCAAAACGTTCTAAAGCATTAGAAAAATGATTTCAAATTTATTTTTTTAAGGAGCCATCTTAAAAATTCCACAACTCATCTGAACGGGTAAGCAGCTTCTCTTCTATTCACGCTATAGATAATGATTCAGCTAGGCCGGGATGATGGACTATTTTGAGATCACTTATAGTTTAAAGAGCACCTGCAAATAGTCGCGTTCGAATTGCTGATTGATGGAAACAGCTTTAACATAATGCTCCCTAGCCGTTTCCAATTCCTGCCGGAAGAAATTTTTAAGCAGTATTGCAAAATGAAAATGCACTTCCGGGTTTTCAGGATCAAAGCTTAAAGCCGCCTTGTATAATTCCTTTGCCAGTTCTGGATTCTTTGCTTCAACAAGAATGGCATAACACTGCAATGCTTCTTTGTGACCGGGCTCTGTATCAATGGCCCGCTTATAATACAGTGCGGCATTTACCGGATCATTTTCATAGTACTGGTAAATTTTACCCATGCCGTAATTGGCGGCTGCTATGTCCGGTGCCGCAGCAAGCACTTCTTCAAATATAAATGAAGCTTTAACAGGATCATACAGATGATCAAAGTAAACAATGCCCTGTGTAGCCAGCTGGTCGATGCCGGTGGAAGAAATTTGTACAAGGTGCTTCAAATACAAAAATGCCTCCTCCTACCTGTTTAATCGTGCTAGCACACGGGCGGCATTAAAAAATGCAGCAAAGAAGTTGGCATCATGCGCTGCAGACCTTATATAATTAGCAGACGCACTTTCAGGATCATTGAAATTTTCTTCCAGTAGCACACCGTAGTTTACCCTGCCGGACGGACTGTCCGGAATCTTCTCCAGCAAATCTTCATAATACTTCTTCGCCTTACGAAACTCTTTTTTTCTATCCGCAATATCTGCCCTTAAAAAAAGTCCAAAGCCATTTTCCGGGTACTTATCAAGAAAGGCATCCAGTTCAAGGTCCTTGTCTTCTCCATCGGGCAACTGCATGATGCGTATCGCTTCTTCCAGCAACGACCTGTTTTCAAAACCGATAAACTGCAACAAAGAGTGGTAATGCTCCGACTGAAGGTCCTTCATCGACTTGTATTTCAGCGTGCCAAGTGCGGAAAAAATTCATCAATCGTATCTTTTATTTCTCCGAAAAGTTTGAGGTCTTCCTGCAGGGAATCTTGGTGCTTATTCTGAGGCTTCAATAACAACTGGAGCAGTTCAGCATATTTATATTGCCAGAATTCCTGGTAATGATACCTGACCTTGCTGTCCCTGAATTTTCCACCATAGTTAGTACCTCCATCCCGGCAATTCACATCTTACAGCACCACGGGTAAAATGCGGTGGAGGAAATCAGGCAGCTTCAATAGCTGCAACACTTCGTACCTGCTATACTTTGATTTCAAAAATGCATCGCTGATCATGATCAGCACATAATCTGATTTCATGATCTGGTTCATGTATTCATTGATGTCTGACTTGTAGGGAATGTCGAGGATATCGCGGTTAAGCCGTATACCAATGGCCATAAAGTCGATGTCAATAATGTTTACATATGCATCGTCTTTCCGTGCATACGAAAGAAAAATAGCAGGTGTGCCTTTATTGTCCATCGCTATAATAATAGGTATTCTGTTCAATGAATGAATTACGGCGACTAGATCAAGTGCTCTACGATTTGTGATTCATCAACGTAAAATAAAATAAACGACAAGCGCGAAGGTGCCAAAGATTTCAGGAATAATGATCCTTAGCCATCTTACCTAACTACTCGCGCTAAAATTATACTGTGATTGGCATTATTAAAAAGATTTGCAGTGTTTCCCTTCAGTTAATTTGTTTCTGCATTTTAAAGATCCTGAAACAGGTTCAGAATGACGTTCACACTTTTTTAACTTCTTAAAATTTAATGCCGCTCCTACCGTTATTTGACCTTATTTTCGCTCCCGCAAACTCTTCTTGGAACAATGATCCCTTTTAAGTTGTATCGTTTTTGTTTAACTAGACAGGCTGCTGCATATCTCTTTTTTTTTATCCTGGTTACCGGTTTTCACAATGTGTATGCGCAGGATCCGGTTCCTGTTTTCCAGGATCAGATCTTTGTGCCGTATATTAAAACCGTTCAGCTCTATGTCGATCCTATCATCCTGAGCGATCCGGTGATACCCCTGAATGGCGCTTCACAACTGCACCTTGAATTCGACGACCTGAACGGCGATAAAAGAAATTACTATTACACCGTTATCCATTGCAACTTCGACTGGACACAATCAGAACTGAGCGAGTTCGATTACTTAACCGGTTTTCGTGAACAGGACATCATCACTTACGAATTTTCATTTACCACACGTCAGACCTATACGCATTATGAAGTGTTGTTTCCGAACGAAAACATGAATCTTACCAAGTCGGGGAATTATATACTGAAAGTTTATGCAGATAATGATCCCGACCATCCCCTGTTCACCCGTAGGTTTATCGTGTTTTCAAGCAAGGCAGAAGTGGTATCCAATGTTCATCCGCCCTTCGATGCAAAATACACCAACTCTTTCCAGGAGGTTGACTTTATAATCAGGTACAATGGATTAACCATTGCCAATCCGATTACCGATGTAAAAGTGCTGCTCATGCAAAATTTCCGGTGGGACAATGCGATCGCTTATTTGCAACCGCTTTTTATGAAACCCTATCAACTGGAATATTCCTACGATATGGAAAATGCATTTCCGGGTGGAAAAGAATTTCGCTATTTCGATTCGAGGAGCATTCGATACAGGACTGATCGTGTGCGCGAACTGAATTTTGATAACCCACAGACAGAAGTGATCCTGTTTCCTGACGAACCAAGGGCAGACGAGCCCTATGTTTACCATTCTGACATCAATGGAAAATATGTTCCGGGAATCGTGGAAGGTTTTAACCAAAAAGCAGAACCGGATTATACCTGGGTCTCTTTCTTTCTGCCTTTTAATTATCCGCTGCAGAACATGAATGTATTTTTGCTGGGAAAATTAACAGACTGGAAACTATCGGATGAATTCATGATGCATTACAATCCTAACCGCCATGGATTTGAAGGCAAGGCTTACCTAAAGCAGGGCTATTATGAATACGAATATGTAACGGCTGAAAAAGGCAATGGTAATATAACACCAGATATACTAGAAGGCGACTCCTATGAATCCGAAAATATCTACCAGGTCTTTGTGTATTTCCGTTCCTTCGGCAGCCGATACGATGAGGTGATTGCGTATAAGGTGACAGACTCGTTTAACAGGAGCAGGTAGCGCTCATCTGATTACCGGTTTCGTTGCTGGTGTTGCTTCAATTTTCTTCACCATCACCTCATCACCAACCTCTAATTCATAACTGCCACCGATTACCAATGCCCTGTTATTGGGCTCATGTCCAGCAGGAAATCCATAACAAACAGGATAGTCATATTCTGCAACGTGCGCTGAGATAATCTCACAGGCAGATTTTCCGAATGGATTCATTTCATCTTTGTTTTTCATATCAGAAAAATGGCCCACCATTAGCCCTGCCAGCGGTTCCAGTTTTCCTGCGCGCTTCAGGCTGATCATCATCCTGTCAATGTGGTAGAGTTGCTCGTCAATGTCTTCAATAAAAAGAATCTTTCCGGCAGTATCAATATCTGAAGGCGACCCATTCAATGCATAGAGTAATGAAAGATTGCCGCCACACAGTATGCCTTCGGATTTTCCAGCCCTGTTTAAAGTGTTGGGTTGTACTGAATAATGAATCCGTTTTCCAAATAAAGCTGCCTGCAGCGACGTCAAAGATTCCGCAGTGGCTGAAGGAAAACTAATACCCATTACAGAATGCACAGAAGGAAGGTCATATACAGAAAGCAGGTGTGAATGAATGACCGTAATATCACTGAAGCCACAAAGCCATTTCGGTTGTTTGAGAAACCTTCGCCAGTCAATGGCGTCAATAATTCTTAAAGTGCCGTAACCACCCCGTGCAAAAATGATGGCTCTCACTGTTTCATCATCCAGCATGCGCTGTAAATCTGTAGTACGAAAATCATCCTCGCCGGCGAATTGGTAATCTTCGGCTCCAATGGTATTTCCAATCACCACTTCCAGCTTCCAGCTTGTTAATGTATCAATACAGCATTGAATCTCTGGTTGCCCGATCTTTCGTGCCGTCGCAACAATGGCGACTTTATTTCCGGGGCGAAGAGGTGATGGGAGTTTCATGAATAGTTGGAAGTCGTTAATCTTTAGTCTTTAGTCTTTAGTCTTTAGTCTTTAGTCCTGAGTCCTTAGTCCTTAGTCCTGAGTCCTGAGTCCTGAATCCTGAGTCCTGAGTCCTGAATCCTGAGTTGGCTTTACCGCTGCCACTTAGCAATGTAACCATTTAAGAGTTAAACAATTCAACAGTTTGGCAATTTGGAAATTAGTAATCGCCCGTCAAAGATAACTGCTACGCAAAATGCTCACTTCTATAAAATAATACTGATTTTTGCCTCCGCTATGAAAAACCCACCAAAGCGATATACGGTAACGGCTGCCTTGCCCTATGCAAACGGAGGTATTCACCTCGGCCATTTGGCCGGTGCATACATTCCATCCGATATTTATGTGCGCTACCGGAGATTGAGAGGTGATGATGTATTGTTTGTTTGTGGTTCTGATGAACATGGAGTACCCATCACATTAGGAGCCCGTAAAGAAGGTATCACGCCCCAACAGTTTGTGGACAAATATCATCAACTGATGAAAGGCAGTTTTGAGAAGTTCGGTATCTCTTTCGACATCTATTCGCGTACCTCCAATAAAATCCATCACGAAACAGCGCAGGAGTTTTTTCTCAATCTCTATAATAAAAATGATTTCATTGAGGAGACCTCGCAGCAATATTATGATGAACAGGAAAATACATTTTTAGCGGACCGTTATATCCAGGGCACCTGTCCTAATTGCGGTTATGAAAAAGCATATGGTGATCAGTGCGAACGGTGTGGTACGTCTCTCTCACCCAAAGACCTGATCAACCCGTTTTCAGCTCTGAGTGGAAAACCACCTGTGTTAAAAGAAACAAAGCACTGGTTTCTTCCACTGCAAAATTATGAACCGTGGTTGAGAGAATGGATTCTCGAAGGACATAAAGAGGACTGGAAATCCAATGTGTACGGACAATGCAAATCGTGGCTTGACAGTGGCCTGCAACCACGGGCAATGACGCGTGACCTTGAGTGGGGTGTTAAAGTTCCATTACGCAATTCAGAAGGCAAAGTCCTGTATGTCTGGTTTGATGCCCCGATTGGATATATCTCGGCAACCAAGGAATATTTTTTGAATAAAGAAACAGGAACCAGGAGCCAGGATGCAGCTGATTCATCATTCAACACGCGCCATACATCCTCATGGGAAGATTATTGGAAAAGCCCTGATACAAAATTGATTCACTTCATTGGAAAAGACAACATTGTTTTTCACTGCATCATCTTCCCTGCCATTTTACATGCGCATGGAGAATACATTGTTCCTGACAATGTTCCGGCCAATGAGTTTTTAAACCTGGAAGGAGAAAAATTATCCACTTCCCGCAACTGGGCAGTTTGGCTGCATGAATACCTCATTGATTTTCCTGATAAGAAAGATGAATTGAGATATGTGCTCACTTCCATTCTTCCGGAAGCCAAAGACAGTGACTTTTCCTGGAAAGATTACCAGGCAAGAATCAACAATGAGCTCGTAGCGATATTCGGAAACTTTGTAAATCGTACACTGGTACTTACCAGGAATTACTTTGATGGTAAAGTACCTCCGGCAAATGAGTTGAATGATCTTGACCGTGAATGTATTCACCAGTTGAATACTATTCCACAAAAAATTGCGGAGAGCATTGAGCAATACCGGTTTCGTGACGCACTGGGTGAATTGATAAACCTCGCACGTACAGGCAATAAATATTTAGCGGACAATGAACCCTGGAAATTAATCAATACAGATAAGGTGCGGGTTGAAACCGTACTCAATATATCATTGGAAATTACAGCAACACTTGCAATCGTATCACAGCCATTTATTCCGGACACTTCAGCAAAAATTTTAAAGATGCTGCAACTGGAAAATGTAAAATGGGATGATGCTGTTGGAAAAAGGTTGTTAAAGACAGGACATCAATTGGGTGAGGTGGCACTTTTATTCAAAAAGATTGAAGACGAAGAGATCAATAAGCAACTGGACAGATTGCATGCAACAAAACAATCTGCTCCTCTTCAGCCGTCAGAAGCTGATAACAGGAAAAAGGAAATGGAACTCTCAAAACCTGAAATTACCTATGATGATTTTTCAAAACTGGAATTTAAAGTGGGAACGATCGAAGCTGCCGAAAAAGTGAAGAAGGCAGATAAATTACTGCAATTAAAAATTAATCTTGGTACTGAAGTACGTACAGTTGTTTCCGGAATTGCAGAACACTTTTCACCTGAAAATATTATTGGTCAGCAAGTGTGTGTAGTGGCCAATCTTGCGCCAAGAAAAATAAAAGGCATCGAATCAAAAGGAATGATCCTGATGGCAGAAGATGAAAATGGCAAATTGAAATTTGTGATGCCTTCGGAAAAAATTTCGGATGGAAGTTCAGTATCCTGATTTCAAATTGTGATATTATTAAAGCAGGAAATACAATTCCGCCATTGCAATGCTACATGGAAGGAAACAATGACTTCAGTGAAGGATACAAACCTACTTGCCAATGCTAATATCAAGATTCAGTCATTCAGGAGGAAACCCCTGAAAATCTGGGAGAATCTCTAAAATGAATTCAGGGGATTAATATTTCAGAAAATATTATTATCTGTGCAAGAGCTTGTTTAGGGTCAGGAGGTTCCTCCTGAATGACTTCAGCGTAGGATGTATGTTTTCCGCAGCAAAAAATTGGAATTGTGATTCCAAACTGAACTTTCAAATTATTAAATGCAACTCTGAAAGTAGCCGTAATAAATACTGGATAATACTTTCAAAAGGTTTCGAACACTTGGTGAAAGCAGTGAAAGAATACTGAACGATCTGGATAAATCTATTGCGCAGCTCGTTCAGAAGGATAAAGTGATTGCTTTCACTTTGAAGGAATTCCTCGATTATTCTCCAGTAAGCCGTGCGCAATGAAAATCATATTTACACCGACTGCATTCGATCAGTTCAATAGCTGGAATGATGAAGAAATCCGCCACCATTCCATTCACATTCAGCATGATAAATTTTGATTTCCAAATCACGTAATGCATGCACCAACTTCACTCCGTCTTATAAACTTTGTAAATCCCACTCCTCCCCTTTCCACCATCAACTTTAATCAAATACAATCCAGCAGGATACAATCCAAGATCAAC
>JBDSEW010000267.1:0-8349 GCA_039919825.1 Chitinophagales bacterium
GTGATAGTTTAAATAAACAACGCTACTTCTATTTATGGCACAAACAATAAAAAGTCCTTCTCAGAAAAAAAGACAGGACGCTTCTCAGAAGCTCTATTCAAAACTCGAAATTTATAGGGAGGAAGCCACTGATTCACTTACTAAGAGTTACAAGGATATCATAAAGGCACTTGGAGAAAATGCCCTTCGCGAAGGTCTGGAAAAAACACCGATGCGCGCCGCCAAGGCCATGCAGTTTCTGAACCATGGTTATGAGCTTGATCCTGAGGGCATCCTTAAATCAGCTATGTTCAAGGAGCAATACAGTGAGATGGTGATTGTGAAAGACATTGAAATATATTCTATGTGTGAACATCATTTGCTACCTTTTTTTGGCCGCGCTCATATTGCCTACATTCCTAATGGCTATATCGTTGGTCTCAGTAAGCTGGGAAGGGTTGTAGATGCTTTCTCCCGCCGCATGCAGGTGCAGGAAAGACTCACGCATGAAATACTCGACTGCATTCAAAAGACACTTAAACCTCAGGGTGTGGCTGTTGTAATTGAAGCCAAACACCTGTGCATGATGATGAGGGGTGTGCAAAAGCAGAATTCTGTGGCTACTACATCTGCTTTTACGGGAGAGTTTGCGAATGAGAAAACACGATCAGAATTTATACGGCTCATATCTGCTGACCTGATGCATTAAGGACGAGTAGCTTCGTTTCGTGCCACCACTGAAATGCAGGCAGTTAACTATCAACCCAATACCCTTCGAGTGGTGGCACGAATCTGCACTCCTTCAGCTTACCCGTGTCGCAAACCAAATTCTTTTTTTTATGAAAGGCTATGTGGCTTTTGGATGGCAAGAATGATTCTGGTATCTTATAAGGGTGCACGACAAATCTTTGTTTTTGTGGTCGGCGAGACGCCGACTACGGACAGTACCTTCTATGTCTCGTCCATGGTTGGTGTACCGCCAACCATTGCTCGAGAAAACTGAATGATTTGTCGTACACCCTCTTATAAAATCAACCTCTCTTCCCTGTCATTTCTTGTTATCTTTGCACCCGATTTCAGGGTACTCCATTTAAATTTTCGCTATGAAAGCTTACATTTTCCCCGGCCAGGGCTCTCAATTTCCGGGAATGGGCAAAGATTTATACGATTCAAATGCGGAGGCCAAAGCCTATTTTGAAAAGGCCAACGATATTCTGGAGTACCGGATCACAGATATCATGTTTGGTGGAACGGAAGACGAGCTAAAACAAACCAAGGTGACGCAGCCGGCGATTTTTATTCATTCGGTGATAAAATCGAGGGTGGCAGGTGAATCTTTTCATCCGGAAATGGTGGCAGGTCACTCATTGGGTGAATTCTCAGCATTGGTAGCGAATAAGGTGCTTTCTTTTGAAGATGGATTACAACTGGTTTTTAAAAGGGCACTTGCTATGCAAAAAGCCTGTGAATTACAACCCTCTACCATGGCGGCTATTTTAGGATTGGCCGATAATGTAGTGGAAGAAATTTGTGCTTCTATTGAAGAGGTGGTAGTACCGGCAAATTACAACTGTCCCGGTCAATTGGTGATCAGCGGCTCTGTAGAAGGAGTAAACATCGCCTGCGAAAAACTAAAAGCAGCAGGTGCCAGGCGCGCACTGGTATTACAGGTTGGAGGGGCGTTTCATTCTCCATTGATGGAACCTGCCCGCCAGGAACTGGAAGCGGCATTGATGAGCACTGAATTTTCAAATCCTATCTGCCCGGTTTACCAGAATGTAACGGCAACTGCGGTATTTGATGCGGATGAGATCAGGAAGAACCTGATTGCCCAGCTAACTGCACCTGTCAGGTGGTCACAATCAGTGCAGGCAATGATTGCAGACGGAGCAAAAACTTTTGTAGAATGCGGACCCGGTAATGTGTTACAGGGATTGATAAAGAAAATTAACAAGGACGTGACTACAGCAGATATCTGACAGGTGAAGTGATGTGAGAAGCGCAACAAATTTTAAAACAAAGAAGTAAGAGGTTTAAAGTATACAGAACGAGATGAACAGAGCATATTTATTCCCCGGACAGGGATTTCAATACGTGGGCATGGGGAAAGCTGTGTATGACAGTTCACCATTGGCGCGTGATTATTTTGAAGCTGCGAATGACCTCCTGGGTTACCGGATTACGGATATTATGTTTCATGGCCCGTCAGAGAAGCTTTTTGAAACACAGGTTGTACAGAATGCCATCTTCCTGGTTTCGCTGATCAGTGCACTGAAGGATGGAAATGATTTTCAACCAAGAATGGTTGCCGGCCACAGCCTGGGTGAAACTACGGCTTTGGTGGCCAACGGTTGTTTATCCTTTGAAGACGGATTAATGCTGATGAACGAGCGGTCAGTGGAAATGGAAAGGGCATTTAAAAAGGTGCCGGCTGCCATGGTAGCTGTGCTCGGACTTGATGATGCTGCCGTTGAAAGAGTCTGCGAATCAATATACGGTATCGTGGTGCCGGCCAATTATAATTGTCCGGGCCAGCTGGTGATTGCAGGTACAAAAGAAGGAGTAGATTTAGCCTGTAAAGCATTGACTAAAGCAGGTGCAAGGCGGTTGGTACCGTTACAGGTTGGAGGTGCGGTACATTCCCCCTTGATGCAACCTGTAGTGGATTATCTGCATCAGAAACTTGCTACTATTAAATTCAACGAGCCTAAATGTCCCATCTATCCGAATGTAACAGGCGTGGCAACCACTGATATTGATGAGATCAGAAAGCATCTTACCATGCAGCAGATCAAATCACTTCGCTGGACAACCACCATTCAAAACATGATGATGGATGGAGCGAATGAGTTTGTTGATTGCGGACCTCCGCACGTTATAAGTGGAATGGTTCGCCGAATAAGCAAAGAGATTTTAATCAACAGTGCGGTATTGTAATGTGCAACTATTCCTGATAAGTTATAACTGACACAGCAGGCAGATCAATAGTTCTTTCAACAGTAAACCTGCGAATAAAAACATTTAATTTTTTTATGAGTGAACTTCAACTTCCGTCGCAGACAGAAACGGTAATGACCCAGGTGGTGCAACCCAATGATACTAATCCCCTGGGCAACCTGCATGGTGGTAAACTAATGTACTGGATGGATGAGTGTTCTGCCATCAGTGCCACCAAACACAGCAGGGCAATAGTTGTTACTGTTTCGGTAGATGGCGTTTCATTCAGAAACCCGATTGCTCTTGGATCTTTTGTAACGATTAAGTCAAAGGTAACGCGCACCTTCCGCACTTCCATGGAAGTATTTATTGAAGTGTGGGCAGAAAACATTCCCAAGAATACCCGTATCAAATGCAATGAAGCCTATTATACTTTTGTTGCGTTGGATGAACTCGGACAACCGGTTCTCGTGAAAGAAATTCATCCGGAAACCGATGAAGAGAAACGTCTTTATGAAGGTGCCATTCGTCGCAGGCAGGTTCGGTTGATACTGGGTGGAAAAATGAAAGTAGAAGACGCAGGTGAGCTGAGAAGGTTATTTGTGAAGGATTGACAAGCAGTACTGTCGGCTCAAAACCTCAGCAGAAAATTCTGTTTCGATAATTGCTTTCTGAAAAAAACAATTCCGAAATAAAAGAGATCAATAGAAAGAGTTACCTGCTCTTGTGCTTTGATTTGCTCCCATGCTTCCTTCATGCCGGATGACCAGTGAATATCATCGAAGATGAATATGGAGTTTTCATGAGTATAAGGAAGTGCCTGATGAAAGTATGCAATGGTAGGCTCCTTCCGGTGATTTCCATCAAAAAAAATAAGATCCACTTTTTTTGATTGTTGTAATGCTACCGGAAAAGTATGCTCAAAGGTTCCTGCAATCACTTCAATATTTGGAAGCTTCAATGCAGTAAAGTTTTTTATGGCACTGTCTGCTACTGCATGCGCTCCCTCTAATGTAATAACCCTCGCTTTTCTGCCGGAAGCAGCCAGGTACATGGAAGAGATTCCAAGTGAAGTTCCCAGTTCAATGATACTGCGGCATTGATAGTGCTCCGCGATCCGAAAAAGTAATTGGGCCTGACGGGGACGACTTGCCGATGTTTTTAAAAGGTGGCTGATGGTTCTTACAGCAGGTGATGATGATTGAGCACCGGCACCATGATCATTGATTATAACTTGTTCCTTTGATGAAAGCAACCTGTTGCGCAAAGTCTCAATTTCATCGTAAGCATAAAAGTGCCGGTAGTCATATAAAACATGCTGCATAAAATCGTAAACAAATGGTGAATGCATATTGCTGATTCCCCTGGCATGGAGCAAGTAATTTATAAATTCCCTTAATCTGAACAGTGTATTCATCTTTTCACAGCATTTTTTGAATTTCAGCCATTCCCTTTTTAATGCCGAGCCAAACCTAAAAATTATACTGTCAACCATTCTTTATTGTGCTTTTACAGTAAAATATACTTACTGAAAATAACACCAAATTGAACAGTCTTTTGAATTCACTTATTTTTGTCCAAACATTTTTATGCAGCGTATACTACTGACTACCCTTTCTATACTCTTTTCTTATTACTCGTTTGCCCAACGACCTGTGGGAAATTTTGTACCGAAGTATATTTCTGCTAATGAAGGTGGAAATACCCGTGATTACATTGATACAGTCAAGGCTACCAGCTTTATTCCGCAGAATGAAGGCGGGCTTGGTTGTTTCGCCGGTATTTATCCTGCTCCTGATTCCGGATACGTAACAGGAAATAACAAATATGGTGATCTTCAAAAAGCACAATTCTTCAGCCTGCACCAGATGAGCCGTACGGCGCCGGGTATTCTGCAAGGGGTACAGGTTCAGGTGGGACTAAAAAGCGCGGTAGCAGGGTCACAGGTGTTTGTTTATGTGTATGATGTGGATACGGGTTGGTTTCAACCCGGTAATCTCCTTGCAATTTCCAACCCGGTTGGCATCGCCGACATCGATATTACGGGACAGGGAAATACTTTTACATTTCCACTTCCTGTTACTGTTGGAGATTCTTTTTTTGTGAGTGTATTGTTACCCGCAATTTCGGGAGATACTATTGCAATTTTATCAACTGTTAATGATTGCCGGTCTTATAGTGGATGGTCATGGGAGCAATGGTCAAACAGTACCTGGCATACATTGGCCAACTCCTGGATCCTGGATGTGGACCTTGCTATTTTTCCAATTATTGACCTTCCATTTAATGTAGGCATCCCAAACATTTCTTCTGCTGCTATCAATGGAAAATTATTTCCCAATCCCACATCTCTTGAAACAAATCTCATCTACCAGGTTTCCTACGCCGGAACAATTGAAATTACCATCCTGAATGAAATAGGGAAAATTGTTCAGCAAAGCAGCAACGTTGCTTTGAAATCCGGCACCCATATAGAAACCATTGATCTGCAAATGTTGCCTGCAGGATTGTATTTTGTTCTTATAAGCAATGGCTATATGCAGCAAGTGTTGTCACTGATGGTTGAAAAATGAAATAGGGCACGATACCGATTCAGCTATTTTACCGTCATTTTATTGTCATGAATTCAATGATGACAGCTCTATAAGGGAGAAATTTTTTTTCTTTAAATCAAAATCCATAAATTGCGTTCTTAAAACCTCCTTAAGATGAAAAAACAATACTTAGCCATTATTATCCTGTTTACTGCGTTGAGTGCTTCTGCACAGGTTCCGTTCAAGAACTTGGAGCCCGGCCAATTGTCCGGCGCAGAAATTCAGCACCTGAAGGCCAGCCGCTCTCCTGTTTTGAGCAGCAATACAAGAGATATTTATGAGATGTATGTTGATTACAGCTACGTGAACTATGATGATGTTGCCTACCTCTTTCAATTCAGTACTGATTACACATCTGTTGATACAGCACTGAATTATTCTGCTGTAGTTCTGAACAACCTGATTGGTTATACTGATCCTGCTGATCCTGCCAATTCGCTTGTTGACTGGAGCGTATTTGGATTGTCCGATTCCTTTCCTGATAATGTCGTGATAACGATTGACAGTATTTACATGATTGCTTCCCACGAAAACAATTCCGGTGAGTTTGATAAAATAGAAGCGCAGCTGGTTAAGACACTTGGCAGCGGAGCTCCATCTCAAAGTTCTGCCAGTATTTTGTGGTCAAATAAAGATTCTGTTGATTATGGTATTTCCCCAAGTAATGAATGGTTAGGTGGCGATGCTTTCGTGCTTGCTTTCGGACCTGAATATACACTGGATCCCGGACAAATGGTGGCCTTCAATTTTGTTTACCACAATGCCAGTAAGCTCGACACTTTCGCAGTTGTAGGTGGTTGCCTTGATGATGGTCAGGGTGGTTCCATTTCTCCAAGCACTTATGCTACTTCATACATGCGGTATCCGCCATTTATCGCTTCTGTATTTCAGTGTGTTGACATTGTGTACGTGGATGCCTCCGGAAATACTATCGGTTATTTTGCAGCTCAAAACTGGATTGACTGGTTCAAGATCACAATTAATACTGAAGTAGGTATCGCGGACAATTTTGACAACCTAGACCTTACTACCATATATCCGAATCCTGCTGGCGATGGTACACAGATATTGTATGGTTTGCGCACCGCCTCTGATGTAACCATTGATCTGTATGACGTTTCCGGAAGATTTGTAACGAATCTCTACAATGGCAATGATGCAGGTGGATCATATGTTCGCAATGTTGATCTCAGCAATGTAGCTTCAGGTGCTTACATGGTTTCCTTAAAGGCAGGCAATGGAACTCCTGTTGTTTCAAAATTGATTGTAAGTAAATAACCTTAAAAAAAAATGAATAGAAAGCAGGACCAACCGTCCTGCTTTTTTTTTGCATTGCTTAATTAAATCAGTTTTTCAACCACAAAAGGAACTAACTTTTCCCGGTTATAATTTAAGCATCTTACTCAGAAACCCATAGGAATAGCTTCAGTTCGTAATATTTCTAATTTTGAACCTCAATAATTTACCTCTCATGATGCAGCGTATAGTGATTGCGGCAGTACTTTTTTTTTCCTCTTTCTTTATTTATTATCACGTCAGTGGTCAAACAGCTCCTGCTGCTGATGGTGCCGAGATAAAATTACAGCTCAATAAACTCAATGTTTTGGGCAGTGTGTTATACCTCGCTGCCCATCCTGATGATGAAAATACCAGGCTGATCGCTTATATGGCAAAGGAGAAATTGTACCGTACGGGTTATCTCTCTATTACACGCGGCGATGGGGGCCAAAACCTGATTGGAAATGAATTGGGTGACTTACTTGGATTGATCAGGACACAGGAATTGCTGGCTGCGCGAAGAATTGACGGGGGGGAACAGTTTTTTACCCGCGCAAATGATTTCGGTTATACCAAGAATCCGGAAGAAACTTTCACCTTCTGGAACAAAGATTCTATTCTTGCAGATGTGGTATATGTGATCCGTTCTTTTCAGCCGGATGTAATCATCTGCAGGTTTCCTTCAACAGGTGAAGGTGGCCACGGACAACATACTGCTTCTGCAATACTGGCACAGGAAGCCTTTGCAGCAGCCGCAGATCCGAAGCGTTATCCTGAACAGCTGAAAACGGTTTCTGTGTGGCAGGCAAAAAGATTATTGTGGAATACTTTCAGTTTCGGCTCCACAAATACTACTTCCGAAGAACAGTTTAAAGTTGATGTAGGTGTTTACAATTTTTTGATGGGCAAAGGGTATTCGGAAATTGCAGCAGAAAGCCGTTCCATGCACAAGAGCCAGGGTTTCGGTTCGGGAAAAAACAGGGGCACACAATGGGAATATTTTAAAACAATTGCAGGTGATGCACCTAAAACTAATTTGTTTGATGGTGTGAGCCCGGGATGGAACAGAGTGCCGGGCGGTGAAGCAATACAACCTTTAGTAGACAAAGTGATTGCTGATTTTAAACCCGAAAGTCCTTCAGCATCTATTGCAGCTTTACTGGAAATATATAATGCAATGCAAAAATTACCCGATGGCTATTGGAAAACGCATAAGAAAAAAGAAGTGGAACAATTGATTTGCCTGTGCTCCGGATTGTGGTTTGAAGGATATTCAACGCAGACCTCATTGGCAGCAGGGAATACGCTTGAATGGAAAGTGCAGGCAATAAACAGGGGAACTGTTCCGGTAGTGCTGAAGTCTGTAGCAGTTCAGCAATTTGATACCGTCTTGAATAAGACTTTACCCAACAATGAAATGTTGACGCTTCAAAGAAAGCAGTTGCTGGAAACTACTACACCCATTACGCAACCTTATTGGTTGCTGCAACCGCATACAACAGGTGAATTTAAAATTCCAGGTCAATTGGTAGTTGGAAAGCCGGAGAATGAACCTGCTGTG
>JBDSEW010000293.1:0-3005 GCA_039919825.1 Chitinophagales bacterium
TCATTGAGATGCTGAAACAAGTTCAGCATGACGCACAGAATGAATGGTGTATGTTATTCACTGGCATTTCCATTATATGAGTAACTGTCATAAATCAAACTACTACCTCAAATCAACGCGTCATCCCGAACTTGTTTCGGGATCTTTGGGTCATTGAGATGCTGAAACAAGTTCAGCATGACGCACGGAATAAATGGTGTATGTTCATCAGCTGCATTTTTATTTCGTTTCAATTACTAACGCTCCACGCTGCAGGCCCGGCGAAGATGCCGTAAATTGAATGTCACCTTTTTTTCCATTCGATTGAACAATTGCCAGGCACAATCCATGATATGCTTTCCGGTGATCCGCTTTAAATGATTCCAAACTGGTCTCACTTCCATTATCTACCCCTGCAATAAACCCTTCGCCGGTGATGCTGAATTGTACTACATTTTCAGCAGCAGATACAAGGTTGCCTTCAGCATCCTGAATGCTGACAGTAACAAATGACAGGTCTATTCCATCTGCAGCAATTCTGCTACGGTCGGTTGTAAGTACAATCTTTGCAGGAGCGCCTGCTGTTTTTATTTCATCGGTTAATACAGTAACTCCATTCTTTCTTGAAACTGCCATTAATGTTCCTTTTTCAAATGGAACCTTCCATACGACATGTAAATCATCACCCGTTTTTTTCCGGACACCCAATGATTTCCCATTCAGAAATAATTCTACTTCATCTGCCTGGCTATAGTAAGCCCACACATCAATAAGTTCTCCCTGTTTCCAGTTCCAGTGTGGCAGGAGATGCAAAACAGGTTTGTCAGTCCATACACTTTGATAGAGGTAATAAGCATCCTTTGGAAATCCTGCCAGATCAATCACACCAAAATAAGAACTCCGTGAAGGCCACAAATACGGAGTGGGTTCACCGAGATAATCAAAACCGGTCCACAGAAACATGCCGGCAATGAAGTCATGCTTCAGGTATTCTTTCAATGACTCTTCATGTGTAGAACCCCATGACGCACAACAATTATCATACGAAGAACAGGCATGCTGTGCATTGCCACCGGTGAAGGGCTTGCTCCAGTCTTCCGGCCAGCGCCGGATACTGTCCGAAGGCAATTCATAATAACCACGGGTTTCAAATGCAGAAGCAGATTCGGTGGCAATAAAAGATTTCTTTCCCCATCTTTCCTGCGCACTTCCCCATTGCTGGTGCCGGTAATTGTAACAGATCAAATCATAAGCTCCTGACTGAAGCAAGAGGTTTGAAGTATCTGTATGGTCATTGGCAGTAGTTACCGGCCGTGTTGCATCTAATGAACGAACAATTGCGGCCAGTTCCTTTGAAATAGTTATGCCCGTGCTGTCCTTTTTTTGCTTCGCTTTTGGAATTTCAGGATTCCATTCATAGGCGGATTGTTCGGGAATTTCATTACCAACACTCCATGCAACTACTGATGGATGATTTCTATCCCGGAGAATCTGGTCAGTCAGATCTCTCAAATGCCATTCGTCCCAGTACAAATGATAATCGAATTTATTCTTAGGCCGTTTCCACATATCAAAAACTTCATCCATTACAATGAATCCCATCTGGTCACAAAGATCCAGCAGTTCCGGTGCAGGTGGATTGTGCGAGGTGCGGATAGCATTGCATCCCATTGATTTTAAAATTTCCAACTGGCGTTGAATTGCTCTCCTATTTATAGCTGCGCCAAGCGCACCCAAATCATGGTGGTTGCATACACCATTGATCTTAAGATGTTTTCCATTCAGAAAAAATCCCTTATCAGGATCGAAATTAAAATAACGGATACCAAAAGGCGTAGTGTATTCATCCACAGTTTTTTCATTACTGATAATTTGAGTAACTGCTTTGTATAAGTGAGGATGGTCAACCGACCATAACTCCGGGTTGGGGACATTGATCGTTTGCGTAATTTGATACTTGGTGTCAGCACTTACTTCCAGGCTTGAAGAAGTACTTCCAACCACTTTATTATTTGCATCATACAGGGAAGTTTTTGCTTCGGCTTTCACGATAGCCGTAGTGGCATTGAACACAGTAACGTTCATCTGTACACTTGCTGACTGATCAGAAACCTGCGGAGTCGTAATGAATGTTCCCCATAGGTCAACAAAAATTTTATTCGTTGTTTCTAACCACACGTTACGATAAATTCCCGATCCGGAATACCAGCGTGAATTGGGTTGTTGCGAATTGTCAACCCTCACTGCGATCACATTTTCCTTTGTTCCAAAATTGAGATAGGGTGTAAGATCATACCGGAAAGAGATGTAACCATTCGGGCGGATACCTAAATAATGTCCATTGATCCAGACTTCGCTTAAACAGTACACACCATCGAAATCTATAAAAACCTTTTTATCTTTTGAGTCAGCATTTACCAAAAAGGATTTGCGGTACCAGCCAACACCGCCGGGCAATGCACCACCACCTATACCTGCAGGATTTTTTTCATCGAACTTTCCTTCAATGCTCCAGTCATGCGGAAGATTTAAAGTACGCCAGGTGCCATCTTTATAATCAGCAAGTTTTGCATTGGCATCGTCTCCTAAATAGAATTTCCACCCTTCACAAAAATTAACACGGGACCGTATGTTTTGTTGTGCATTTGTTTTGAATGTAAAAAAACACAGAACTAAGAATATGGCAAGGTTCCTCATAATGGTGATCTGTTTATTTTTATGTAGAAAAGTTATGCTACAAAGGATTAAGACCATAGTTGAAATCGTTAAAAAAGAATTGATTTGGATTTTCATGCTATATACTTCCCTTACTCATTAATTTGTTGTCCATCGGTTCAGTTCACCCCATACTTTTTTGCCAAAGCAGGATAGACATTCAATAAATAATCTATTGCTTCACCGTTCTTGTCGAAAATTTCTTCCCAGGTATTCAGAGGCTCCCAGATAAAGGTGCCTTTAATGGTGCCTTTGGGAAGGTTGAAAGCGAGGTCATTTACTTTTTGCTTGTGTTGTGTGTATTCAGCTAC
>JBDSEW010000439.1:0-3074 GCA_039919825.1 Chitinophagales bacterium
CAAGAAAATGTGGGGTAACCTCTATGTAAGAAAAAACCCTATCGGAATTCACGATGTAATTCTTACGGCAACCCCGGAAAAAATGCGCACCATCCAGGCCAAATATTACTGGCCCAATAATTCAATATTGGTGATTGCAGGAGATGTTAAGCATGATGTGGTTTTTTCGAAAGTTAAAAACATGTATGGCGATTGGAAACCTTCCGGATTCGATCCGTTTCAAAAATGGCCCATACCTTCTTTTGAACCTATTAAACAGAATACGTCATTTATTACTATCAATGAAAATTCAAGAGTGCCTTTCGTGTTACAGGGATGGCATGGACCGGACACCCGAAATGACGTGAAAGCGACGTATGCTGCAGATGTTTTTTCTTTTATACTCTCCCAGTCTTCTTCGAAGTTTCAACAGGAACTGGTGGACAGTGGTCTTGCCTACCAGGTGCAATTTGGTTACCAGACCTCTAAGTACACCGGTCCCATCCAGTTGTTTTTTGTACCAAACCCTCAGCGCTTAAAAGATTGCATGAGAAAAGTAGAACAGCAGATAAATCTTTGGGACACAGATAACTATTTTACTGATGAACAACTTGAAACGGCTATCAACCAACTGGCTATCAGTGAAATTTATAACCAGGAAAAGAGTTCTACCTACATCCATACCGTTACATTTTGGTGGGGATCGGCTAACATAGATTATTACACTACTTACATTGACAATCTTAAAAATGTGACACGGCAGGATATCCAGGACTATGTGAGAAAATACATCAAGGACAAACCAAAAGTTTCCGGAATTCTGATGTCAACGCAAATGCAAAAAATGCTGGGCATCACCAGTTACGACCAATTGTTTCAGTAATCTTTCAAGATAAAAAATACACTCATCATGAATAAAAAATATTCGCTTTTCATTTTAGCAGTAATCGTTTTTTTCCTTGTAACAGGCGCAACATCATTGTTTGCTGATTCAGGAATAAAAGAAATAAATGTAGATGGCCTTCGCGTGATCATCAAGCAGACTCCCAAGGATGTGATCAGCGCACGATTGTTTGTAATGGGTGGTACATCCAATTACACGCTCGATAAACAAGGCATTGAATCTGCAGCTTTGAATGCAGCACTGAATGCGGGTACTACTTCACGTAATAAAAATGTTTTTAAGACTGAAGCAGAAAAAATTGGTACCAACTTCGATTATTCTGCCTCACTTGACTACAGCCAGATGAGCATGACCTGCATCAAGCCTTTCTGGGACAAATCATGGGATCTTTTTGCCGATGCCATTATGAATCCTTCCTTTGATCAGAATGAATTTAACCTGATCAAGGAACAAATGGTGAGCAATGCAAAGCAACAGGAAGAAGATCCCGATGCTGCTCTTCAACGGCTGGCCGATGGATTTGCTTTTAAAGGCAAAAACTATGAAAAGGATCCCGATGGCACTTCTGAATCACTGGGCAAGCTCACCGCTGATGCTACAAAGTCCTATTACAAAAGCACCATTGGAAAAGCACGTTGCTTCCTGGTTGTAGTGGGCAATCTTCCTGAAGCAGACATCATTGCTAAAGTGAAAGCCACCCTTGCCAAGCTTCCTGGTGGAACCAGCGCCAAACAAGAATCCAGGTTTGTTATAACCAAGGGTGCTGAGAATATTGTAGAGCGAGACATTGCAACCAACTACCTCTGCGGAATAATGTCGTCAGCACAACTTAATACTCCCGATGGCATTCCGATGATGATGGCAATGGCCATCATGTATGACCGCTTCTTTGTGGAACTCAGAACAAAACGGAGCCTTTCTTATGCTCCTGCAGCATTCATCAATGCAAATGCCATTACAAGTCCTTATAGCCAGATTTATATTTCAACTGATTCACCCAAAAAATCAATACAGGTGATGGTAGATTTATTGAATGACATTAAACGCGATGGGTTTCAACCGGAAGAACTGGTGAATAAGAAAGAAGGATTTCTTACACGCTACCTGATGGGACTGGAAACTTCTGCTGCACAATCACTTGCATTAGGCACCTGGACGGTTCGTGGCAACTGGAAAATGTATGATGAATTTGTTCAGCGTGTTAATGCCACCACCCTAAAAGATCTCAATCGTGTAATGGATCAGAACACCAATGCAATCATCTGGACGTACCTTGGTAAAAAAACGGATATCACCGTCCAGGATTTTAAACAGACCGAAGTGTTTAAGAACAAGCCTTATTGAACATAATTTTAGTAAAAGATTAAAGGAAAGCCGCTCCTGATTTCGGAGTGGCTTTCCTTTTGAAATTGGCTTTGACTGAATGACTTGCTGAACTGTTTCGTTTATGATTTTTTTTCTCACAACTGATACAGAAAAATATGCTTTACCTTAATGATCTGAGGGCTGAAAGTATTAGAATCTGTTCCGACCTTCAGTGAACCCAGTTTACCACTTCCTCACCCTTCCTGCCTATCTTTGCCGCATCCATGAATTATCTATACGCAGAAAACATTTCAAAATCCTTTGGCGACAAGGAATTATTCCGTGATATCACTATCAGCATCAATAAAGGCCAGCGCATTGCCCTGGTCGCAAAAAATGGGTTTGGAAAGACTTCCCTTTTACATATTATTGCCGGATTAGAACCACCCGACAATGGTTCTGTTTTGCTTCGCAAAGATCTGACGGTTGGATTCCTGGAACAGGAGGCACTTCTTGATGAAGACAAAACAATTATCGAAACCATTTTTGATGCGGATAATGCTGTAGTAAAAGCAGTAAAGTTCTACGAGCTATGCCTTGCCGAAAATGCAGACCCGAAAAAAATCCAGGAAGCCATGGAGCAAATGGATTTGCTCCAGGCATGGGACTTCGAATCGAAGGCACAACAGATATTGTCCAAACTAAGTGTTGGCGAGGTAAACCGGAAAATCAGTACATTAAGCGGCGGACAAAAAAAACGTGTTGGGTTGGCGAGTGTGCTGTTGCATGAACCTGAATTTTTAATTCTAGATGAACCTACCAACCATCTTGATCTTGACATGATTGAATGGCTGGAAGAGTACCTAAAGAAAAATTATGACACCCT
>JBDSEW010000053.1:0-5907 GCA_039919825.1 Chitinophagales bacterium
TGAATGAAATTCCCGGTGTTTTGTGTCCCAATCCCGGAGGAGCTTTTTATACTATTGCACGGTTGCCCATCGACGACAGCGACAAATTCTGCCAGTGGTTACTGGAATCTTTTTCTTACAACAATCAAACGGTAATGCTTGCACCTGCCACCGGATTTTATGCAACACAAGGTTTAGGGATGAATGAGGTTAGGCTAGCTTATGTGCTGAATAACAACGACATGCAAAAGGCATTTGAATGTTTGAGGAAGGCGTTAGAGGAGTACCCTGGCAGAAGTAAAAGGGCGTTAACAAAATAGTTTGCAGTTTGCAATGGAGAGTTTACAATTGCCGACTTAATCTCTTGTTCACAAGAAATCAAGCGATGATTTCAATCTTTTATTTAATCATAATACTTTTATCCGGACTTGATTTTTACTCATCATTTTAAAAACTAACCACCATGGGAATGTTAAAGGAGTACCGGGAATTCATTAGCAAAGGCAATGTAATTGACCTGGCAGTCGGTGTGGTAATTGGCGGAGCATTTGGCAAGATTGTTTCGTCACTGGTAAATGATATAGTGATGCCGCCAATTGGTTACCTGCTTAAAGGAATCAATTTCAGAGATTTAAAGGTGGTGCTCGTGAGCGCAGGAACTGATGCCGCTGGAACTGCTACTCCGGAGGTTGCTATCACCTATGGAAATTTCATTCAAACCGCTATCGAGTTTATCATTATTGCCTGGGTGATTTTCCTGGTGGTTCGCACCATTAATAACATGAAACGGAAGCACGAATTACCGCCCGCCCCCGCAGAACCTTCTACCCAGGAAAAATTACTGATGGAAATCCGGGACTTATTAAAGAAATAATTTCTTACCTCGCGTATACATTCTCTCATCTACTCAATTCATTTGTCAGTTATGAAAAAAATATTGTTTTTTCTTTGTGTGCTAACCTGCTGCGGCTTTTCCGCATTCAGCCAGGATGTGGTGGCTTTGGAAGATACTTCCTGGAGAATCGGTGGTTTTGGGTCGCTTCAATTCAGCCAGGTTGCATTCGACCACTGGGCTGCAGGCGGGGAAAGTTCCTTCTCCCTTACAGCGCTCGGAAGTGGTTTTGCCAGTTACCTGAAGGATAAAAATTTCTGGAGCAGCTATGCAATTTTATCATATGGAGCCTACCAGGGGCAATATGATAAAAAGATCAGGAAGAATGTAGACATGATTGACCTCGGTACTAAAGCAGGTCATGATCTTGGTAAAAAGTTTTACTTAACAGGATTATTGAATTTCAAAAGTCAGTTTGCCGAGGGATACAATTATCCGGACCTCGACAATGTAGTGTCGAAGTTTATGGCGCCTGGCTACCTGCTGGTATCGTTGGGTATTGATTACCGTCCAGTACCTTATTTCTCCCTCTACCTTTCACCTGCAGCCGGAAAGTTTACGTTTGTAACGGATGAGGCACTTGCCGACCTTGGAACATATGGAAACGATCCTGCAGTATATGATACACTTACGGGTTTTCTGATAAGTCATGGTAAAAAAGTACGGAGTGAATTTGGAGCATTGCTGGTTGGTACTTTCCAGAAAGAAGTCGCCAAAAATGTGAACCTTGCTACCAAGCTTACTTTATTTACTAACTACACAGATAAAGAAAAAGAGAACCTGGGTAATATTGATGTGAACTGGGATCTTCTGTTCAACATGAAAATCAACACCTGGCTTTCTGCTACTGTTTATGCATCGCTCATTTACGATCATGATATTTTTATTGCCGACCTGGATAGTGAAACCGGGTTACCTACCGGGACTGGTGGTCCAAGAACACAATTTAAAGAAGGGCTGGGCATTGGACTCACGTATAATTTTGGCGACGAGGCAAGGAAGTAGGGGTTGCTTAGAATCGGTTCATAGATATACTTTCGCTTACACTGCCATTGCGAATTTTTAAATTGCTGAATGGTTAAAATGGTCGCGGCGAAGCGGGAGTGGCGTATAGTTAACTTCCTGCGAAATCCTGCAAGTATTGAAATCGAGTGGTGAGTTGGCCATCATTGGCAATGGTTGCGCGTTCAATGATTTCGCTGTTTTCAAGGAGCAGCTCTTCCACCACATACTCAATCAACTTATCTCCGAATTCTGAAGAGGCTTCACGAGGCAGTTCATTGGGAAGATTGCTAACTGCCATTACATCAATTACCTGTGGCTGATAAGGTGTTTCTTCTTTTTCCGTGAGCGGGTTATAGCCGAACACAGGATCCTCAATGGTTGCATCGCGAATGGTAGCAGGAACAGAACCATTCACATCACATGTTACATCAGCAATCACTTTGATCTTGAAATCACGCCGGCGCATGTCCTCTTTCGAAAAAAATACAGGCGCATAAGGATCCCAGAAAATAGCGTTAATGAAAATATTGGTGACTTTGGTAAACGGCAAAAAGGCAGAAGTATAGTTTTGTGGCTGGTGGTGAAATTCATTTCTGTTAAATGGTTTTCCATTTTTGCTTTCATAGAGTTGTGAAGTATTCAACACGACATAAACGGGTTCGTCAAAATCTTTCGTCAGGTAATTCTGAATGCTGACCATTCGCAGGTTCAGTTTTTCCACCAGTTCATATACTCCCCTGGCCACCCGGCCTGTTCCAGTAATAGCGATTTTCATCGCAGGCAACTTGATATTTTTATAAAGATCAATCAGTTCATCATAGTCGGCGCATTCATACGCGCGTTTCAGGTCAAAGAGTTTGTAACGTTTTCCATAAGTTATAAATGCATTGTGCGCACCAACCACTCCTGCAAAATGTCCAAACCCTAAAATGCGCTCTCCATTTTCCCAAACCAGGCATTCATAATCAATCATCCTGATATTTTTTTTCAGAATGGTCTTCAATAAATCACGGTTCTGCAACTGTTTTTTTATAGTGTGTGAAAAGAAAAGGTACTTCTTACCGGCCATCAATTTTTCTTTTGGAACTTCTTTGATACCCATGAGGAGGTCTGCATCATTAAGATCTTCACGCACCTCTACGTCTTCATGCCGGTATTCCTGATCACTGTAGCAGCGTGTTTCACTGGGCTGCACAAAAATTTCCAGTTCCGGATATTTTGTCATTAACCATTGGCATTGTACCGGGCTGAACGCCACACGTGTGTCAGCCGGAATCTTTTCTTCACGGATCAGGGCAATCCTTAGTTTGTTCATAGACGCGGCAAAGGTAAGGGCGGGGATTGAAAGTTGAAAATTGATAGTTGAAAATTGAAAGTGGAGAGTTGATAATTGTAACTATTGATGAAATTGGCGTTAAAGACGTAAAGTGTCACATTCTTACAAAGCCATGTTTCAATTAAACGATGATAAAACGTTACACTCTCTTTTTCCGTTTTTCTCCTGTGTTGCTTGCGGCCCGGGAAGCCGATAAAGCAATAAAATTACTTTTTGATGATGGTAAATCATATGAAGGGATCGGGATGATTTCTGATATTGTGAGTCACAATACTGAAAGTAATTTGCAATTGTCGATAGATGATCAACTGGATAAAGCACTTGAGCAATTTCAGTGACCTTCCTTAGTGGAACTATTTCCTTTTATAATTGATTTCCTGAGTTCTTTTAGAAGCGATTTTAAAGTAACTTCGCTTCCATAATTACCCGGGGCTGACCGGAATTGACAGCATCGTTCTTTGTAGGTAAGCATGTAGTGCATTGGGAGCCAAGCACTTTAATCTTTAACTCCCGACGCCATAGTTGGCAACTCTAATTACGCAATGGCTGCCTAAACCTCAATGTAGGTTTCAGCTGTTTGTTCCCTGCGGATTGCGCCTGACAAGCTGCTACGGAACATCATAAAGTCGGGCTGGTGCTGCTTTAGCTTCTTGAGCAGCATAAGACAACTACAGAAGATAAGGTGGTAAGTTGGTATGTTCTTCACCGGCCTCCATCCGAAAATTAAGAAGAAATAAACATGTAGAAGGCTTACGATGGCCTTGTCTGGACGAGGGTTCAAATCCCTCCAGCTCCACGCTCACCCGCCGAAGTCCCGACACCGTCGGGACGAAGGCGGGTTTTTTATTTTTATATAGCTGACCGAGGTTTACCGTTTAGTTTTTGAAACAGTTTCAGAATATTACACGCTGCTATGAAATTATTGGATTGAAAATATTTTCCATCAGGTATTCTCTTAATAGCTTTTCACTGATGGGTACTTCCGATATAAAATGAACCATCCTTCGGATTGTAAGCAATGTTTTCAGGGATCACATTTTTTTCAGGAATGGTGAATGCGATAAAGCTGTTGTTTATTCTCGCTTTGTCTGTTTGGGCTTTAACAGGTTGGATAAAAATGAAGGAAAGAAAAATGAGTGCGTAAGTTCTCATGGAACTGTTCTTTTTTAAAAACCGCAACGTAATTTTCAGATGACAGGATTACTTGCTAATCCCTAAAATTAGAATGGAGCAATAATAATTTTTTTGATTTTCGTTTTAGTACTCCGAAAAGCCGACATACCTGTTAAATTAACGGACGTTGTACAACTGCATGGAAGACCACAATTCGCAATTGATCATTCGCAATTCGTTGAGGGGACATTAGATGAAAGTTGCTTTGCTTTTTTCTCAAAAGAAAATATACTGATACGTTAAAGAACCAAACTTGTAATTGTAACCTGAATTAGTAAATGCTCCAATATGAAATTGAATTTTCAGGGAATGATGCTTTAGAAATGGAACTGACCCAATAGCACCAACCCGCCACGTATCTAACAAATCACCTGTGTCATTTCCATTCACTGAAGTTTTTCCCCCATTGAAATAGTTTGCATTCACACCGACCCATATTTGTTTTTTGAAATAGTAACCGCCATGAGCCTGAATGCTGAAGACTGGTTGCTGTTTTAAATCACTGCTATCCAGATAATGAGCGTTGTCGGTATAAAACCATACGCCCACAAATCCTTCAGTAAAAAAATGCTTGAATCTTCTTGATACGCCCACCTCCGGCTTAAATCCCCATCGGTTTTTGCCGATGTTGATCAGTTTCTCTTTATAATATAGTCCTGTCGGAACTTGTGTAACCAAACTAACACCGAGAATAGTTTTCTCCTGCCACTGGCGATATTCTGTTCGTTCGAGTGCCGGCGAGCCGAGTAAATTTATTCCAAGCCGAATGCGTGAATCTCCAAATCCTGTGCGCGCCCCACTCGTGTCTTGTCCATACACTTTCAAACTTCCAGTCATGGCCACAAATGGAACGATGACCTGAACACGCGCCAATTTATTCATCAATCCAAAGGTGTGCACGTAAGCTGCTCCCAAATTGTTCGTGGTGATTTTAAGTCCGGAAATAGGTGCCCCGGGATCGGAGATAATATTACCATTCGCCAGTGCATAAGCAAGGGCAATTACGTTCATTCCCTTAGGTAAATTGGAATATGCTCTTGGCTCGAGATCCTGCGCTGACGCAGTAAAGCATCCCACACTTAAGAGCAGGCCAAGGAAAAAAGCTTTCATTTTTTCGTAAGGGAAGATTTTCGTGATTTGCTTAGCGGTTAGTGTGATTAATTTATTGGTACCGGGTTTTCCCGGGCATTGCATTATCGGTGATGGTTTGATTAGCGTAACAATACAAGATAGCATAAATATGAAAATGAGTAAATTAAAGCCGACCTGCTGAATTTATTTCAGCATATTACTATGTTAAGAGCAGATCCTGAAACAAGTTCAGGATGACGACTTCGATTGCACATCTTAGATAACTCATAGTATTCAGCCGGAAATATAAACAGATCCTGAAACAAGTCCAGGATGACGTCTTCGATAGAAGATTTTAGATAACTCATAGTATTCAGCCGGAAATATAAACAGATCCTGAAACAAGTTCAGGATGACGTCTTCGAAATATAAACAGATCCTGAAACAAGTT
>JBDSEW010000055.1:0-5236 GCA_039919825.1 Chitinophagales bacterium
CAATACTGTGGGGGTTCGATTCCCTTCTCGGGCACTAAGCCGGCAATGCCGGCTTTTTTATTGAATACAACATAGATACAATAACCTGTGTTTAGAAAGAATAAATGATTACCAGATGATGTAAATCATTTTAATCTTTCTTAATTCCAGTATCGAGAACTCTCTATTCAAATGATTCGGGGTAAATAATTTTTTGCTACAAAGACTAAGGCGCAAAGAAGGGACCGTATCGTTTTTTCTTGTTTCTGAATATTCTTAGGAACCCCAATAGGTGAGTTGACCTGATTTTTCAATATTCATTGCGAAAGAAGGCAGATGTCATTAACGTTCTGTTTAGCATTTTCAAGCCGGGTTAACAGTCTTGAAAGCCGTCAGAAGCTAACTTTGCACGGTCAAGCAACGATGCGTGCCACAAACTCTACAATACATTCCTATACTTCTCTTAGCATTTATACTTTCTTATGGCGGATCTGGTATGGCACAGCCCACGCTTAAGCCATCTATTGGTTTAACTTCAATACCTAACGACACTGATCCGGCTTGTCCTATTCCACTTGCCATTGATCCGGCCAATTTCTTTGTGGAAAGAAAAAATGTCGCCACTGATATGTTTAGTGCGCTCGCCATCCAGGTTCCTGTATTGCTTGATGTTCCGTGTAATGAGCGGTGGGAAACATTTGCGCTTGCTCCCAATCCTTCTTTTTTAATAAGTCCCAATGGAACCATCTTTAAGAAACAGGGATGGTTTGACAATGGACTATATGCCGCATCCAATGCCATTGACAGCCTGCTGGAAAATTTCCCCACAGCAATAACTGAAGTGAAGAATGATTTTAAAGTGATCAATGATCCTTCATCTTCCGTAGTTCAATTTGTTTTTTCTGAAAAATTCTCCTTCAATAATTTTGTTGACACGTATGAAATTATCCCTGCAGAAATAAACCAATAGACATGACACCGACTACCTCTTCCCTGAAAGATAAACTCAAACAGTATTCATTGCTGGAGGCACCTCTTTTGGCAACAACGGGAATGACGAATGCACAGGTGATGTATCAAGACATTAATCCTGATGGATTTTACAAAGATGCAGTGATGGGGATAACTATACCGATCCGATTTCCCTCGACCTTGACAATGACGGAGTCTTTGATTTGCAGTTTTCAGTATGTTATCGGAATGATAGCGACTTCACCCAAAAAAACTTACTATCGATGAAGCAATCCTTTTTACTTTATAAAAAATACCGTGTTACCTTATTAATGCTTGCCCTCCTGATCATGACTGCTGATGCAACATATGCCGGAGGGCCATGGGTGCTCGGAAAGGGACAGACTACCTTATCACTCGGCTTCAGCCGTAAAGTTGGTAAAGAACGGTGGCAACATTACCATCTTGATCCTAACAGCACGCCGAAGAACCTAACGGATGATGTGGATAGTTTTGCACTCGTACATCCGCCAGATAGTGCTACAGTAGACGGCAAATTCCATGACTTCCGGTATTATTATTTTCAGGGTGCAATTGGCATTGCAAAAAACCTTGAACTCAACTGGACACTGAACTGGCTGGAGGGAAGAGAAGCGCAAACCCGTGATCCAAAGACTGGGCAGCTTCATACATACACAGATTCCGAAGGGAATATGGTTATAGGGGCAAATGGTGCTTATCATTACGCACAATGGGAACTTAATTCCGGGTTCACCGATTCGTGGCTGGGTTTGAAATACCAGTTTCTAAAGGGAAAGTGGCCGATGGCGGTAGAGATAAATTCGAGGTTTCCTGATCTCTATCAACAACCCGGCGAACCTTATACGCGCTACAACTATCAATACCTACTGTATAACTACAATGACGTGGACAATGATACATCCTATTCCATACGTGATACACTTGTTGAAGCAGGCAGTGAATGGAGGGGATTGAATGGCCGCGATATTGCACTTATGCTTCATACTGGTCATTCCTTCTTCAAAAATGGAGCTTTGTACCTTCAGGCATTTGCAGGATACAACTGGCGGTCAAATCTTCACCTGAAGAGAACTGCTTACTCCGACCAGCTGCTTATTGGCATTAATGGTGGATACAATGTAAGGATCAATGATAAGATAGCGCTGCTTCCAAAATTCTGGGTTGATTATACAGGTGGTATTGGAAATGGAGGGCAACCGATTGTATCAGATCGTTTCTACAGTCCATACAAAAATAACAACTTCAATAATTCCAAGGCCTTAAGAGGTTATCTGAACATGGATTTTATTTACAACAATCGTTTAGATGTGCAGGCCGGACTAGGGAAGTGGCTCTGGGGAAGAGGTTCTGTAAAATATACAGAAGTGTTTGTGCAGGTAACTTATTTGTTGGGGAAGGGATGAGGTTGAGTGGTGAATAGTGAAAGCATTAAAAGACCTGCGATTAACTATTCTCTGTATAGAAAGGGTTTATTATTTGAAGCTATCTCAAAATTTTCTAGCAGAAATACATTTTGAATCTTGGCTTAAAGAATCATTTTGAGATAGCTTCTACTATTATTATGCGCTGAGCTTTCCTTCAATTCCTCCATCCAGCGTTTTTCCGGAAACGGCTGAAATAAGAATTCCCATCAGGTCAATCATTTTACTGTATTTGGTATCCCAGTAGTAACCGGCTTCCGGTGTAACCTTAATCAAAGAAATTTCGGGATCGTCTTTCCCCTCTTTAAACCATGCTTTCACAATCGGAGTCCACAGCTCTTCAATTTTATTTTTGTCAAATAAAATTTCAGCGGTACCATAAACAGTTAGGTATTCCGAGTTTCCTTTGTTCGTATAAAACAATTGAACCCGGTTGTCCTGTGCTATTTCCTGGTTTTTATCACTGCTTCGCGCACTCATGAACCACAGATTACCTTCGTCATCCACTTGTTGTGTTCCCATAGGTCGGGTGGTAAGTGGAAGCCTGGAAAGATTCGTCGTGAAAAGGCACATGCTTTCTTTTTCCGCCAACTGTTTGATTTTTTCTAATGCCTCCTGGTTTGTGAGGTTTTGGGTATTTCCCTGTTTGTCGTTGTTCATGTTTTTTAAAAAACTGTTAAACAAATCGTGCGCCATTGAAAATGGCAGACGCACTTCTACACCTGAAGGCTGTAATTATTTGACAGTGCATGAATGTTTTGGAGTGTTGCTATTTTTCACATTATGGGAATTTTTTTCACCGCTTTTATTTCTTTGCTTCATTAAGTATTAATAAATGAAGTAGGCCTGCAGCAAAAAATAAATAAAGGAAAGGCTGGTATCCTTATGGCAGAAATAGTCGAAAAAGATAACTATGGCAAATATGGAGAAAAATCTCAGGACAAAATTGAAAAGACTATGCATGAAAGAAAGCATGGTGAATTAAACAGGGCCAGTTATAAAAATATAATGAGCGGAAAACAGGCGAATGAATGGCCAATGAGAACAGGAAGGGCTGATAATGTTTAAATATACTTCTCATAGCTGTCTGCAATCTCTACTATACCATGACTGGCGATTGCCTGTGGATTCGCGCGACATTCGGCAACCGTTTCTGAATCGCCGGGCCATAGTGCATTGTGTGTTTCACATCCTTTGCCATTGAAGAATTGAATCCAAGGATTCCCAGGAACTGCGGTACATCCACAATCCGTGAATGAAAACAATGGGTTTCTTTGCCATTATGTGGTGAAGTTGATGAACGGTTTTTTTTGCGTCGAAAAGTAATCAATTCATGCAGATTATGTAAAAGTTATCTCAAAGTCGGTGTCATCCTGAACTTGTTTCAGGATCTGTACTTAACATAGAGAGATGCTGAAATAAATTTAGCATGACGGCCTCAAAGGAACATCTTAAGATATCTTTCTCATAATGACTTCTTCGTCGAATAGTTTTATACGCGTTTGCAATTGTCGTAATTTCAGGAAGACAAAAGCATTCTTACTATGTATAATTTCTCCATTTATTTTTTCAAATCACTTCACATTAATCTGCTTACAACAATCATCCTATTAATCGGATCTTTCAGCAGCTATTCGCAAAACATCGTGCCGAATCCCGGCTTTGAATCTTATTCGGTCTGTCCGATTGGTTTTTCAGAGTTCAATGGACACGTAACCGATTGGATCGATCCAAGCACCGCTTCACCTGATTATATGAATAGTTGCGCCAATCCATTTCCAGCAGGTGTGCCCACCAATGGAGTAGGTTACCAGCAAACACATGGCGGATCGGCATATGCAGGTTGCTATCTTACGGGCGGCGGACTTTATACAGAATACATACAGGTTCAACTTACCACTCCGCTTGTAGCGGGAAGCAGTTACGAATTTAAAATGTATGTGGTATTGCACAATAACTCCAACAAAGCAACGGATGACATAGGTGCTTACATTTCTGAAACAGCTCCTTCGTCCGGAGGCACGGGATATCTAAGTGGAAGTCCTGAACCGCAGATCATCAATCCTTTTGGAAATGTGATCACAGATACGCTCAACTGGCAATTGATCAGCGGAATATTTACAGCAACGGGTGGAGAGCAATACCTGACACTGGGACATTTTAAGCCCGATGCCCAAACAACTTTTGTGACTCTGCCGTATGGAAGCCAGGGTTCATACTATTACTTCGATGATATTTCGGTGGAACATTTGCAGTCCGGTGGATTCTTCGCTTCTGATACGAGCCTCTGCGAAAAGTTCTGCATTGACTTCACAGACCAATCCACCAATAGTCCGTTGCAATGGGAATGGCATTTTCCGGGAGGAGAACCTTCTACTTCTACTATTCAAAACCCAATACAGATTTGTTACCAGGAGCCTGGAGTATATGATGTCACGCTGATCACTACAACTACCAATGGAAATGATACACTTACCCTGGAAGATTATGTAAACGTGCATGCCACGCCACCTCTTCCCGTCATCACACAGGATGGATGGGTGCTTACCTGTTCGCCATCCTTCAGTTATCAATGGCAGTTGAACGCTACGGATATTTCCGGAGCTACGGATCAGTCTTTTACGATTACGCAAAGCGGAATTTATACGGTGTTGGTGGGCGATTCCTTCGGTTGTAATAATTCTGCGAGTACAGAATTTATTTCCACTGCAGTTTCAGGGCTAAACGGCGAAGATCATTTTGTTGTTTATCCTAATCCGACCCATGGGATTTTCACGATTGATTTTTTTGAGGATGTAATAAACATCGCCACCGATGATGAAGTGTGGCTTGTAATGGAAAAT
>JBDSEW010000099.1:0-10761 GCA_039919825.1 Chitinophagales bacterium
GCCGATCTGCGAGATAACACATGATCGTGATCGACTAATATTTTTTTTGTTTCTCGCTGATTTTGCTAATCATACAGATAAAAAATCTGCTCAATCGGCCGATCTCCGAGAAAACACATGATCGTGATCGACTAATGTTTTTTTTGTTTCTCGCTGATTTTGCTAATCATACAGATAAAAAACCTGCTCAATCTGCCGATCTCCGAGAAAACACATGATCATGATCGACTAATATTTTTATTGTTTCTCGCTGATTTTTCTGATCATGCAGATAAAAAATCTGCTCAATCTGCCTGATCTGCGAAAAGCACATGATCATGATCGACTAATATTTTTTTTGTTTCTGGCTGATTTTGCTGAACATGCAGATAAAAAAATTCTTTTCAATCTTCCTGCTCTGCTGGAAAAATAATGCTCCTGCTTGGGATCGGGGAATAATACTTGTATAATATGTGAAATTACACGGGCAACCTTATCATTTCATCCATTATCTTTCCACTGTTTTTAATAAATCACTTTCCATTCTTCATTTACCCGCCACCTTTGATTCATGAAAAAACTCTTTCCTTTCCTGCTGCTCCTGTTACCAGTGTATGCATCTTCCCAATCCATTTACAAAGACTCTCTCTGGTTTGCTGCTCATTACACGAAGATAGAACGCAGCATTCCCATGCGTGATGGAGTAAAATTATTCACAGCGATCTATCTTCCGAAAGATGAATCGGAAAAACATCCCATACTATTGAATCGAACGCCGTATTCATGTTCACCTTACGGTGAACAGCGCTACACAGAGCGTTATGCATCGCGTGGCGACAGCACTTACTTTCACCGCAATTACATTATGGTATACCAGGATGTGCGCGGCCGTTATATGAGTGAAGGAACATTTGAAGATGTGCGTCCATTTCTTCCCAAAAAGAAAACAAAAACGGAAATTGATGAAGCGAGTGATGCATATGACACCATCGACTGGCTGATGAAGAACATAAAAAACAACAATGGCAATGTGGGTGCTTTCGGAATTTCCTACCCTGGATTTTATGCTACGGAAACAGCACTCAGCAATCATCCTGCTTTAAAAGCGGCAAGCCCGCAGGCGCCGGTTACCGATTGGTTTATTGGTGATGACTTTCACCACAAAGGCGTCACTTTCATGATGGATAATTTTGATTTCTACCGGTCTTTTGGCGTTCCACGCCCCAAACCGCTCATCAACTATCCGGCAGTTCCTGAAATTAATTACGCGGATAACTGGTCATTCTTTCTTCAGGAAGGAACCTTCCATGAACTGAAAAAAAAATACATGGGCGACAGCATCAAATTCTGGAACGACGTAGCTATGCATCCTGATTATGATGACTGGTGGAAAGCCAGAGATGCCCGAACAGGATGCTACAATATTAAACCTGCAATGCTTATTGTAGGTGGTTTGTTTGACGCTGAAGATTGCTGGGGCGCATGGAACCTCTACAAGGCCATCGAGTCGCAATCGCTATCCACCAATTGTAAAATTGTGGAAGGCCCGTGGTTTCATGGTGGCTGGGCAAGATCTACCGGAGAGAAACTGGGAAATATTTGGTTTGAACAAAAAACTTCCTCCTGGTACAGGTCACAAATAGAGCTTCCATTTTTTGAATACTATTTAAATGGAAAAGGAAATGTTGATCAGATTAAAGAAGCTACCATTTTTATTACCGGTGAAAATAAATGGCATCAGTTTGATGTCTGGCCTCCGAAAAATGTTTCTTCGGTTAACCTCCATTTGCTGCAGGATGGAGTTGCCTCTTTGAATGCAGAAAATGCGGTTAAGAACCAGTCAGCAACCGGTTACGACGAATATATAAGCGATCCGATGAAACCGGTGCCCTACACAGAAGCTGTTCACAGCGACCGTACACGTGAATACATGTGCGATGATCAGCGCTTTGCTTCCCGTCGCCCTGACGTACTTGTGTATCAAACGGGTGTTTTAGAAAATGATATCACACTCACCGGACCGGTGATCGCAGATTTGTTTACCAGCATCTCTACTTCAGATGCAGATTTTGTGGTAAAACTGGTTGATGTATTCCCTGATGATTTCAAATATCCTGATTCCGCAAAAATCAATTATCCCATGGGTGGCTACCAAATGCTGGTGCGCGGAGAGATCATGCGGGCACGTTACCGGAATAGTTTTTCAATTCCTGAAGCAATGATACCAGGTAAGGTTACCGAAGTAAAATTTGAATTACCGGACGTAGCTCACACCTTTGAGAAAGGTCACCGGATCATGATACAGGTCCAAAGCACCTGGTTTCCATTGGCTGATCGCAATCCGCAACAATTCATCAATCCCTATCAGTGTGAAACAAAAGATTTGGTGAAATCTGCTATTCGCATCTATCATGATAGTGAACACATATCAAAAATTATTTTACCGGTGTTGCAATAGTTTTTCTGATGAAAGAGGTAAAACGCATTCAATTGTGGAGCGGGCCGCGAAATATTTCAACGGCCATGATGTATTCCTTTGCGCAGCGGAATGATACACTGGTAATGGATGAACCACTGTATGCACATTATTTAAATGTAACAGGATTGAATCATCCCGGCAGAGAAGAGGTGCTTCAATCGCAGGAGAATGATGGGAATAAAGTGATGCAAAAAATTAGTTCCGCTGAACAAGACCAGCCAGTTCTCTTTTGCAAACAGATGACCCATCATTTGATAAATGTGGACCTGAATTTTTTATCACAAACATTTAACCTCCTGCTCATCCGCGATCCAAAAGAGGTACTGATCTCCTATGCAAAAGTGATTGAACAACCAACCCTGAGCGATATTGGTATTCAGCAGAGTCATGAGCTGTTTCATTTTCTGAAGAACAAAAATTACCGTTGTTTAATAGTGGATGCAAAGAAAATCCTTAACGATGCGCAACAACAGTTAACAGCAATATGTAATAATGCGGGGCTGGATTTTCAACCTTCCATGCTGCATTGGAAAGCAGGCGCACGTGCGGAAGATGGGGTGTGGGCAAAGTACTGGTATAAAAACGTTCATCATTCAACAGGATTTGCTCCCTTTAAAGAACAGGAGCAATCATTGCCTTTACACCTGGTGAGTATCTATGAAGAGGCGAAACCCTATTATGATTTTCTTTACGCACGATCATTAAGTCCCTGAATAGTATTTCTCCTTTCAAATTTTAAGTTGCACAATATGCTCCAGCAATTCAATCCAAAAAATGAAACCATCACCGTTTCAATAAATGGAAAATTATATCCCCGCAACAAAGCAAGAGTTTCTGTATTTGACAGCAGCGTGCAGGGTGGGGATGCAGTTTGGGAAGGGCTGCGTGTTTATAATGGAAAAGTTTTTTGCCTGGATGAACACCTTATTCGATTACACGAAAGTGCACATGCCATGATGTTTAGCAATGTTCCGTCAAAAGAGGAAATCAAGCTGGCAATCTTCGAAACACTCAAAGCAAATGGCATGCGTGATGAAGCGCACATAAGGCTCACACTTACACGTGGCGAAAAAATTACCAGCGGCATGGATCCGAGGTTAAATCAAAAAGGCTGTACGCTGATTGTACTGGCTGAATGGAAAAAACCGGTTTATGGAAACGAAGGTGTCTCACTCATCACCTCCTCCATCCGTCGCAACTCACCCATGAACATCGATTCAAAAATTCACCACAACAACCTCATCAATAACATTCTTGCAAAAATTGAAGCAAACATTGCCGGAGCAGATGATGCATTGATGCTGGATCAGTATGGTTTTGTAGCCGAAACCAATGCCTGCAATGTTTTCATAATCAAAAATGGAATGCTGCTTACACCACATGCAGATGCCTGTCTGCCCGGTATTACACGAAGAAAATTGCTGGAACTTACTTTAGCGATGCGACTGCCTTACAAAGAAAAAAACATTTCACTTACAGAGATGTACAATGCGGATGTTGTATTCACTACCGGAACAATGGGCGAGCTCACACCTGTTATCAGTATTGATGGGAGAATGATCGTGAATAAAAATGATGAAAGCGTATTTAAGAATTTGCTGCAGGCATTCAGATTGCTGACACAAAAAGAAGGTGCACCATTGCCTTTTTAGGGGAGGAAAACTATTCATAGCTCAGCACTCAAAACTCTTTTCCAAA
The DNA here is from genome assembly GCA_039919825.1 of Chitinophagales bacterium. Classification (GTDB taxonomy): domain Bacteria; phylum Bacteroidota; class Bacteroidia; order Chitinophagales; family UBA10324; genus JACCZZ01. The sequence goes on from JBDSEW010000099.1 coordinate 4,157, forward strand.
CTATTCCTCTAACCGCTTTTGCAAAATTCTTTCTAACTGATACGGCATCAGGTTACTGCCAATGATCATTCCATCCTGGTCGATAAGTATGCTGGCAGGAATAGAACGTACACCAAATTTTTGCGCCACCTCTGAATCCCAGCCCTGTAAGGTGCTCACATGTGAAGGCCAGTTAAGGCCATCCTGCTGTATGGCATTTACCCAATTGCTTTTATTATAATCCAGCGATATACTGTAGATATCAAACCCCTTTGCCTTTGAAAATTTTGCTTTGTGGTATTGATCGTATAATTCAACCAGTTGACTGTTTTCCATTCTGCACGGGCCACACCAGGCTGCCCAAAACTGTATAAATACAATGTTACCTTTTAAAGAAGAAAGTGCTACAGGATTTCCATTGGGATCAGGATAGATCAACTCCCCTATCTGGTCGCCATTGGTAAAATCCAGCACCTTGTAGTAATCATATATTTTATACACGATACCACCGATGGCTAATAACAGTACGGCGGCAATCAGAAGATTTTTATTTTTCAAAAGAGGAAAATGGTTAAATAATCAAATAGTTAAAGGGTAAGGTGCATCAATCAATTTGTTGTGATAAAAGTTTCTTTCTAAGCAGCTGTTTTGAAATTAGTCAGAATGTCTGTTACATCTCTTACCCTTCGACTCCGCTCAGGGTGCGCTCCCTGCGAAGGCGAACCCTGAGCGAAGTCGAAGGGTGTTAGAGAACGCTACTGTAAAAGCAAATTAGCCTTTCAAAACAGACCTTCTTAGAATACCTGCAGAAAGACCGGTATTCTATCTCGTGATATGTGTTACGTGAATCGTGCATTGTTCACTCATACCCTTTTGATCTTCGCACCGAGTGCGTTCAACCGTTCCTCAATACGCTGATACCCGCGATCGATCTGGTTGATGTTATTGATGGTGCTCATACCTTCAGCACTCATGGCTGCAATCAGCAAAGCAACACCCGCCCGAATATCAGGTGAGGTCATAGAGAGACCGCGCAAGGGTTGCTGGCGGTTTAACCCGATCACCGCTGCGCGGTGCGGATCGCAGAGAATGATCTGTGCTCCCATGTCGATCAGTTTATCCACGAAGAACAAACGGCTTTCAAACATCTTCTGATGAATCAGTACCGTGCCCTTAGCCTGTGTTGCTACAACCAGTAGCACACTCAACAAATCAGGTGTTAAACCAGGCCAGGTAGCATCAGCAATAGTGAGCACACTTCCATCGATAAAGGGTTGTATTTTATAGGAAGGTTGTTCAGGAACAAAAATGTCTGCTCCTCTAACTTCCAGTTGTATGCCCAGTTTCTCGAAAGTCTGTGGAATAATGCCAAGGTGTTCCGGCTGCGCATTTTTTATCAGCAATTCGGATTGCGTCATCGCTGCCAGGCCGATGAAGCTACCTACTTCAATCATGTCACTGAGCATCCTGTGCTCGCAGCCACCCAAAGATTCAACTCCTCTTATTTTCAACAGGTTGCTTCCAACACCGGAAATCTTTGCACCCATGCTGATGAGCATTCTGCAGAGTTGCTGCACATAGGGTTCACACGCAGCATTAAAAACAGTTGTCGTTCCTTTTGCAAGACACGCAGCCATCACCACGTTTGCAGTGCCTGTTACAGACGCTTCGTCCAGTATGATGTAGGTACCACTTAGTTCTGAAGCATCGACGGTGAAAGAGTTGTTCTTCAAGTCGAAGTAAAATTTAGCACCAAGCTTTTCAAACCCGAGAAAGTGAGTGTCCAGCCGGCGCCTCCCGATTTTATCACCGCCGGGCTTTGGGATATAGGCCTTCTTAAACCTTGCCAGCAACGGGCCGAGGATCATGATAGAACCACGAAGCTTCGATGCCTTCTTCGCATATTCTTTGGTATAAAGAAAATCGAGGTTAACATTTTTTGCACGAAAAGAATATTTACCATCAGCAAGCTGCTTCACCTCCACACCAAAATCTGCAAGCAGCGTGATGAGCATGTTTACATCGCTGATATCAGGAATGTTGGAGATGATCACCTTCTGATCGGTAAGAAGCGTAGCACACAGAACCTGTAACGCTTCATTCTTTGCACCTTGTGGAACTATAGTGCCTTTCAACCGTGCTCCACCTTCAATCTTAAATGCATCCATATTTTTATACAGGAATTATTGGACGTTGAAATTATTTGTAAAAGATGGAGATTTTTTTTGCGCAGCTAATTTCATTTGAAAAATAAAGTGCGAAAGATACTACTTCGTCAATAATATAAGTGTGATCACCTTTCGCCTCATCAATCACAAATTAACTGTCTCGCAAAGTGAACAAATTTTACAATGGGCTTCAAAAGATTAGTCTCTGAAATTTCTTTTGCATACTTGCCGTACTGTTTTTCCGCATGTCAATTTACTCCTGCATTTTCTTCAGTGTCAAAAAATAAAAAACCCTTCCCGAATGAAACAGGGAAGGGTTGTAACACAAGTAAAAAAGGAACATTTAAAAACTCTTCTTCCGTTTGATGAAACGGGTGTTATTGTTGTTGCCCGGTGCCGAATTGAAGGGGCGGTTTTTCTTAAAGTTGTTTTTATTAAAGGGCTTGCGGGGAGGCACGTATCCCATAGGGCGTTGCGGGGCAGCTGCCACCGGATTATCGAGCGTTATATTTTTATCGAGCTGAAGTAATCCGCCGGAGATCAATTCCAGGTCTTGCCGGATGGCTTCATCACTTACCGTTTCTTTGTTCCAGTTGGCATATACCAGCTTCATGTAATTGGCTACAACAGGTGCGAGTCCACGGCGTTTTTCATCGTCCATGTCTTTGGCCTTTGACACCAGGGTTTCGAGGTTTTTACCGTAGTGACGGTAACGTATTTTATGCTTGGGATAAGGGAGGGGGGTATCAGACTTCACCACTATAGAGGTGCGCTCGGGGAATGGATAAGGAGAATCTATTACCAGCTTAAAGTCGCTGATCATGATCAAGTGATCCCACAGCTTGTGCTTGTATTCTTCAATGCTCTTAAATGCCGGGCTTGCCTGGCTCATGAGCTCAATAATGACTTTGGCGGTCGCATTGCGCTGTTCACGGTCTTCAATTTTGGCGGCTTCGCGTGCCATGTTCTGGATAATACGTCCATATTCACTGATCATCAGCTTGGGACGCTGCGTGTTGTATTGCATTCAAAAAGTTTAGAGAGAGGGGCAAATGTAAGTTTTATTTCGGAAATCCGGAGCCGAAACGCTAAAATCAGGCTGAATTGCTGCAACCGGCACATTCAGAAAATGAAAAGAAAAGATTCAGGAACAGCGTTTAGAAAGCCCTTCACCAACCGCGTAGCCTTTTCAATTGAACAACCCTGTTTTTTTACCTTAATGAGCATTTTCAAATGGCAACCTGTTTGCTTCAGACACAGGAAACAGAAATTAGTTTGTAAAGAATTCCCACACTTCCTACTTTTCGGGAATTGTAAACTCAGATTCAGCACCTTACTATGATAAAAAAAGCTACTCCCGTCTTCCTGTTATTGATACTCAGCAAACTGTTTGTCTATACAGCTGAAGGCCAATGTAATTTACAGAAACCAAAAAACCTGGCCGTAACATCCATTACCAGTTGCAGTGTTTCACTCTCCTGGACACCCGTACCAGGTGTTTCTTACTACCAGGTACAGTATAAGCAAGGTTCAGGTCCCTTTAATTACCTGAATACGGGCACCAATACTTCCCCACAAATTGCCGGATTGCTTGCTGGTAAAAATTATTCATTCAATGTTGCAAGCTTTTGTGTCAATGGTAACACCAAAGGTTATTCAAAGCAGGTAAAAATAAAGACACTCCTGTGTGCTCCTCCTGCGGGAATTACTGTCACCAGCATAGCCAAACATAAGGCGATCATTCAATGGCAACCTGTATGTAATGGCGCTCTTTTTAACCTTCAATACAGGATGTTGGGTACCTCCCCCTGGACTACCCTGTCAAGCATAGCTTCCAACAGCACCCAGATCACCCAGCTTGCCGCTGGTGCCGTGTACGAATTTCAGTTGCAAACAATTTGTGATGCTGCTGTTTCTGCTTTCACTGCCATTCAAACATTTACAACGTCCGGCGGCACCCCTGATTCAAAACCAAATATTCTCGCCATCATGGTTGATGATGGACGTTACGATGTGTATCAATCCAACGGTGGCCCTTCATGGTTTGAAACGCCTGCCATCAGCCGTATTGCAGAAGAAGGTGTTAATTTTCATATTACCTGTCCAGCAACATCCCAATGTGCGCCCAGCCGTGCCACATTCTACACGGGTTTATATCCTCATAAACATGGTTGTATCATCAATGGCGATCACATGAATGATTCGCTTCCGTTGATCCAGCAGATTTTAAAAGACAATGGATATTACACCGGTTTCGTCGGGAAGTATGGTCAAAACCTGGGCGTGCCGCAGGGCTTTGACTGGTGGGCCATTTCACTCTCCGATTTTTACGAAAATGTGATTTATACGATTAACAATAAAGACACCTTTATTGCCGGCCACATTTCTGATATTTATCCCCAATTGGCGCTTCAGTTTCTGAACCAGGTTCCGGAAGGGAAACCTTTTGCATTGTTTTATTTTCACCGTGCACCGCATGGCCCTATTGTTCCCCGCCCCGAAGATGCAGCATTGTATAATACTGATCCTATTCCCTTTCCGGCCAATTTTTACAAATACAATCATGACTATCCATCATTCTATTACACATCTGTCTATAAATGGCCTTATGATTCAGTCGAAACTGATGCCGCCAAATTGCTCGAATACCAGGCTATTGCAGGTGTAGAAGACAACGTTGATACGTTGACCGACTGGCTCGAATCGAAGAATGTGCTCGATAAAACGTTTCTGATGTATACAAGCGACAATGGATTTATCAGGGGGGAACACTTGCTGCAGGGAAAGGGACTTGCCCAGGATGAATCGCTCCGCCTGCCGCTGTTCATCCGTTATCCAAAATGGTTTGCGGCGGGCACTGAGATCAACAATGAAATTGCAGCCAATATTGATATTGCCCCTACACTGCTTGAGGTGGCGGGTATTCCCGATACTTTCGGGATGGACGGCACATCACTGCATAAATTATACAACCATGCATCTTCCCGAAATGAATTTTTCTATGAGTTTGGCGGAACAGGATCATTGATTCCGCCACTGAGGTCGGTGCGTAGCCTTAATTACAAGTACACCCATTATTACTGCAACAACACGGCAGAAGAATTTTTCGACCTGGTGAATGATCCGATGGAAAACAATAACCTCATCAATGATGATGCTTACAGTACACTCATTCAAACCTACCGGGATAAGCTGGACAGTTTGCGAACTGCTTTTGGTGATTATGAACCGCTACCTATCAACTGTGGATTGCTCAATCAGACGATTTTTAAAACAGCCTTCTCAGATGAACCGCAAACCGTCACAGCAACTCCTCTTTTAATAACCCCCAACCCGGCAACTGATCTTTTCAATGTCAGGTTTACCGGCAATGCCGTCGGATCTTGTGAAATAACAGTATCAAATGCTTTGGGGGAAAAGGTTTTCTTGAAAATACTTCCGCCATTAAATACTGCTTTCACCGTCATCTGCGAAGATTGGCCTATAGGAGTTTACAGAATAACTCTAAAGACTGACAGCGCATTATTTTCCGGGCAGGTGATTGTAGTGCGGTAGCTGCAGACGTTCGCAAAATTTCCGAAGTCACCTTCTCACAGGTGAGTCGGGAACAACATCGTTTCAGGAATTTTGAACCCGCCTTTTTCAGATTAGAACAGAAACGGGTTTAACAATTCCCGGCACTTTCCTGTTTTCCTCGGTTTTTCAATATTCCAAAAAAAAATCGCTGAAACCCTTACTGGGCTTGATTTCATTTTTTATTTTGGGTGACCCAGCCTTATTTTTGGGATATGTTTGTTAGAAAGAAGCTGAATAAAAGTGGTATTATCAGTATTCAGGTATTAGAAAAAATTGCTGGTAAGTCTACCCTTGTCAAAACAGTGGGTAGTTCCTCAGACCCTACTGAAATTGAAGCACTATTTATAAAAGGCAAACAACTGATCCCAGTTTTAAAAGGTCAGACCAGCTTATATTTTGATAAAGACAATGAAGAGCAGCTGGTGAATTTATTCTTCAATGGCATTCGGGAGCTAAGATTGGCAGGCCCGGAGCTTTTGCTAGGCAAATTATTTGACGAGATCGGTTTTAGCGCCATTAAAGAGGAACTGTTTCGCCACCTGGTATTAACCAGATTGTGTTACCCTGCAAGCAAGTTAAAGACAACAGACTACTTATTTAAATACAAAGGTCTTTCTATAGATGTTGAAAGTGTGTACCGCTATTTGGATAAATTGAACAATAAACAAAAGGAACAGATCCAAAACATAAGTTATGGACATACGCTGAAGGTATTGAATGATGAAATGAGCATCGTATTTTATGATGTAACTACCCTATATTTTGAAGCAGAGCAGGAAGATGATTTACGCAAAACAGGCTTTAGCAAGGACGGCAGGCATCAGCAACCTCAAATTGTATTGGGTCTGCTTGTTAGTACAGGAGGCTATCCATTGGCTTATG
>JBDSEW010000132.1:0-7542 GCA_039919825.1 Chitinophagales bacterium
ATGGTGACCAGGCACTCACTATTTTTATTAAACCACCTTCACTTGAAATATTGATGAACCGGCTGCGCAGCAGAGCTACGGATACTCCTGAAAAAATTGAAGAACGTATTTCAAAAGCGCAATATGAACTGCAGTTTGAATCTTATTTCGATGAAACAATTGTGAATGATTCGTTGCCGGAAGCGTTGGCAAAAACAGAATCATTTGTTGATCGCTTTTTATTTGGGAAATAGCTTTCAAAACTATTTTTTTATTGCGTTTAATCTGCATAGTGGAAATGGGTAATCCCTTACGGCCACCTGCACTTTAACGTACGTTATGGTGTATGGCAAATTGCATTTAATCCATCAGCGTTTACCTTATCGTTTTGTTTTTTTAGCGCCAGGACGCTAAGTCGCTAAGAAAGTCATCAAGGATTAAATGCTGTTTTTTTGTCGCCTTTGCGCTAATATTATTTTTTAGATGGGAAATGCAATTTGTCATGCACCCAAAAATTATGGTACAATAGCACTTCAATATTTATGATGCATATTTTCTATAGGTGAACTGATCTTGTCAGAAATCAATCTGTACAAAACTCACACTGCCATCCGGCGTCGAGGTTTCATCGAGCACTATACCAAATGATGGATGAGAAACCCGGAGGTAATAGTATTCTTCCTCGAGGTTATAAAAAACAGCCAACCCGCTGGAGTCAGTAGAACGGGAAAGTATAAGGTCGGTGCTGTTGCTTCGATCGTATTCCGTTTTATAAAGCTCCGCTGTAGCACCAGAAATGGGTGTATAAGTGTATTGACCGTTTATGCCTCCCTGCACTACGTTTACATTCACCTTTATAGTGGCATTGTGCACATGAACTACAACATCTGTAACTTCCTCCTTTCCACATGAACAGATCAGGAAGAAGGTAAATATGAAAAGGAAAAGCCTGGCTGGGGGCATAAAAAAAACTTCTTTGGTAAATTTACAAAATATTGCAAACAAGTGGGTTTACAGTAGCACCTACTGAAAGCAGATGGATTTGGCGGAATGTGGAATACAGTGTGGATTAAATAATTGGCAACCCTTCTAAAGTTGCTGATATTTGCAGGACCTACATCACTAAATTTCACCTTTATGAGATACTATTTTACTATTGCCGGTTTGCTGATTGTGTCATCCGTTTATGCACAAGTCCCTTCAATTGAATGGGCCAAATGTTTTGGCGGAACCAATAATGACCGCGCTTATTCTGCTATACAAACCGACGACGGCGGGTATTTAATTTGCGGATTTACCAATTCGCTGGATGGGGATGTCACTTCCAACCACGGCAGTTCTGATGCATGGCTTGTAAAAACAAATGCCGATGGGTCTATTCTGTGGCAGAAAACCTATGGTGGCTCTAATGCAGATGTTTTCAAATCAATAATTGTAAGCAGCTCAGGATATGTGGTATGTGGTGAAACTGATTCGGATGATGGAGATGTAGACGCTAATAACGGGATGAGAGATTTTTGGGTAGTTGGCATTGGCATCACCGGAAACCTGATCTGGGAAGAAACCTATGGTGGCAGCAATGATGATTTTGCTGTTGACATCGCAAAATCAGACAGTGGTTATTTTGTGATTGGCCAAACATTTTCAGGAGATGGTGATGTAACCGGCTACAAGGCGAATGGAGATGCCTGGATGATTTCAATAGGTGAAACAGGGAACCTCATCGATCAGAAAGCAACAGGTGGTACTGAAGAGGACAACTACACTTCCATCATAGAGGTTCTCTCAGGTGGATTTCTTCTGGGTGGATATACTTTCTCCAATGATGGAAATGTGGCAGGGCTTAATCATGGCGGGTCGGATGCATGGTTGGTGAAAGTAGGTAAAACCGGTAATTTTCAATGGACAGGATGCTACGGTGACACCAGCGACGATGGTATAACAGAACTTACTGAAAATGGCATCGGCAATTATGTGATATCAGGATGGATAACCATTGGAGACGATCAAAACTCCTGGATATTTACAACAGATCTTAATGGTGCATTCTTGTCGGGCAACGATTTTGGCGGGAATGATATTGAGTATGGCGGTCCCATGTTTCAAAACCTGACCAACAGGTACATCACCGTTCCTTCTACTGCTTCGCCTGTTTCGGGTGATCTGACTTGTCATCTTGGAGGAGATGACATATGGATGTTTGAGAGTGAGACCGATGGTTCACTGAAATGGCAATTATGTTTAGGTGGTACTCTGATCGATCGCAGTACAGGAAGCATTGCAACAAGTGATAGTAGTTATTTAGTTACAGGATATACCAATTCCACCAATGAATATGTTACAGGAAATCATGGGAGCTATGATTGGTGGGTAGTGAAATTAACACCGGTTTGTGCAACGTATGCAGCTTTTAGTTATGTGGCAGACAGCAACATCATCTCTTTCGACAATGACTCTGAAAACAGCACCTCATGGCAATGGAGTTTTGGAGATGGAGCTACTTCAACGCTGAAACATCCGGTTCATGAATACGGCGCTATCGGAACTTACGAAGCATGCCTGATATCTCTTGCTCCATCCTGCCTGTCCGATACTTTTTGCCAGGTGATCCACATCTGTGGTAGTCCCGCCATTGCTGAGTTTTCCACGAGCATCAATGGTGCCTCAGCCAATTTCACCAATACTTCTTTCAATGCAAATATGTGGAACTGGACATTTGGTGACGGAGGCACATCCACTGATGAAAATCCTTCTCACACCTATCTCGTTAACGGAAATTATACAGTATGTCTCACCGCTATAGATGAAGGTTGTTCAGAAAATACTTTATGTGAAACATCTACGGTTTGTGTCGCCGGAACATTTTCACAATTTGAATTCAACAATGATGGTGGAAACATAAATTTCTTCACTACTTCATCCTCCTCTAATACGTGGTATTGGACATTTGGGGATGGTACCACATCTACCGAGAAGGATCCCTTCCATGCCTATACCGCTAGCGGAACATATGAAGTTTGTCTTACTATTACCGATGTTTGCGGGTCAGATACCTCTTGCCAATCTATTGATGTTTGTGTTGCACCATCTTCCAATTACAGCTATTTCAACACTGATGATTTCACATTCAATTTTATCGATGAGTCTCTCTATACAGATGAATGGCTGTGGCTCTTCGGGGATGGCACCACTTCCAATAATGCCAACCCAATTCATACCTATGAATACGGAGGTTCATACAATGTTTGCCTGATTGCAAAAAATTCCTGTGATTTCGACACACTTTGCCAGCAAATAATTATTGAGTGCCCGCCATTTCTATCGGGCTTTGGTTTTACACAATCGGGAGACACTGCATTCTTTTCGGATCAATCATCAGCCGCTGCAAATGAATGGAACTGGTACTTTGACGATGGCGGTTTTTCCGCTTCACAAAACCCGGAACATGTTTATACAGCAGATGGTATTTACAATGTTTGCCTGATTGTATCGGATGGCTGTTCGCTGGATACGGTTTGCCATAAAGTGACAGTAGTAGGTGTTTTTGCCGGTGAGCCATTAGAAGCATCCGGTTGGAATGTATTCCCGAATCCATTGCACGATTTTGCAACCATTCAGTTCAACCTTTCTGAAGGAGAAGATCTGACTATTGTACTTTATACAATGGATGGAAGAAAAGTAAGCACGGTAGTGGATCAATACTTTTCCGCAGGTAATCATACGGTCGATATTACACGAAATCACCTTGCTTCAGGCGTTTACCTGCTGGCAATGAAGAGCAAGGACGAAGTGGTATTTCGGAAATTGGTGATTGAATAAACCGGAGAAATTCCTTGCAGTCAATCATTCTTCATACTTATAAAGTTACAGGTTTCAAAATCCTGTAACTTTTTTTATTGAAAAGCATCTCTGATCACCGGCCACTTCACCCGCTGAGCTACTACCTTATCCACTTCTGAAATTGCAATCCTTTCTTGCTTCATGGTGTCGCGTTCACGAATGGTTACTGTGTTATCGGTAAGTGTTTGATGATCGACTGTAATACAATAAGGAGTTCCGATCGCATCCATGCGGCGGTATCTTCTGCCAATAGAATCTTTTTCTTCATAATGGCACATTTGCTGGTGCTTCAGTAAATTAAAAATCTCCAGTGCTTTTTCAGGCAAGCTGTCTTTCTTCGTGAGAGGTAATACTGCCACTTTAATAGGTGCAAGGCATGGCGGAATATTCAGCACCACGCGTGATGCTTCTTCACCTTCAACAGTTGTAGGAACCTGTTCTTCCCTGTACGATGCAGTGATGGTTGCGAGAAACATGCGGTCTAACCCTATAGATGTTTCAATTACATACGGCACATAATTTTCATTCAGCTCCGGATCGAAATACTGTAATTTTTTTCCTGAAAATTTTTCATGCTGGCACAGGTCAAAATCACTGCGGGAATGGATTCCTTCCAGCTCTTTGAAGCCAAATGGAAAATTAAATTCAATATCACAGGCAGCCTTTGCATAGTGGGCTAGCTTCAGGTGATCGTGAAAACGGTAATTCGCCTGTGGAAAGCCAAGAGCAAGATGCCATTGCATCCGGGTTTGTTTCCAGTGTTCATACCAGGTGTCTTCTGTTCCCGGCTTAATGAAAAACTGCATTTCCATTTGCTCAAACTCTCTCATGCGGAATACGAATTGCCGTGCTACTATTTCATTGCGGAAAGCCTTTCCTGTTTGTGCAATTCCAAAAGGAATTTTCATCCTTCCTGTTTTCTGAACATTCAGAAAATTGACAAAAATACCCTGTGCTGTTTCAGGACGGAGGTAAACGGTGCTGGCATCTTCGGCCAATGAACCTACCTGCGTGGAAAACATCAGGTTAAACTGGCGGACTTCAGTCCAGTTGCGGGTACCACTTGCAGGATCTGCAATTTCGCAATCCACAATAATCTGTTTCATGGCAGCCATATCGTTCTCTTCCAATGCCTTTTTCATCTGCCCATTAATGGCATCAATCTTTTGCTGATTCTCCAGTACACGTGAATTGGTACTGCGAAACTGCGTATCATCAAAAGACTCCCCGAAACGGTTTCTCGCTTTCTCAACTTCTTTCTCCACCTTCGCTTCCAGCTTCGCAATGTATTCTTCGATAAGGTTATCGGCACGGTACCTTTTTTTAGAATCCTTGTTGTCAATCATCGGGTCATTAAAAGCATCTACATGCCCGCTTGCTTTCCAGGTAGTTGGATGCATGAAAATTGAAGCATCAATACCAACTACGTTGTCGCGCAATTGCACCATGGAGCGCCACCAATACTCCCTGATATTCTTTTTGAGCTCCACTCCATATTCTCCGTAGTCATATACAGCACTTAATCCATCATAAATTTCGCTTGATGGAAAAATGAATCCATATTCCTTACAGTGGGAAATAATTTCTTTGAATAAATCTTTTGGCTCTGCCATAGCCGCAAAGGTAATGGGCTAATTTTAAAAAATATACTTCTGACCGTTTGGGTTGTGCCCCGAAATAATCATACTTGCTTTTTATGTCCACTAATATGGGATTGATTTCAGCCATGCCTGTTGGTATTTTTGTCCCACTATTCCACAGGTACTCGAACAGTAATTCATTACAGAAGATATAGTCGCAGGCAGATAGCGAAAGTTAAAGCGCTCATATCAACTGAATTCTCCGCGCTGAAAAGCGTGTCTCTATAAATGAACCAGTCATGGGAAATGTGGTGAAGAGCTTCCGGTTAACATGATCAGCTTTTGTTGACCGGAGCTTTTTTTTCAGCTCAATCACATTCCAATTTCCGTTAAAAAAAAATTACAACCATCAGCTTTGTGGCTGTCCCATCATCATGGGATTGACCAGGGCGTCTTTGCATCGCATCTTTGCTATTCAAAATATATCACCAATACTAAAACACAAGCATCAAAATGAAATCATCTCAAATTTCCCGGCTTCCATTAAATGGATTGAACAAATTACCGATTTCTTCAGAAGAAATTGAAAACTCACTGCATGCATTCTCAGATCGTGAATGGTTGGCTGTTCGTCATCAGCAGATGGACGTTCTTCCAAACTGTATTTTCCCTGTAAGGAACCAGGTTTCCATTTCAACTTTTATGCGCAGCCTGCGTGCTGTGCTGGTTGCAGCAATAAAATTACCCGTCCGGTTATAGGTAGAAATACGCAGCATCTCCATCGTATTTATACGTAACATGATCATGGACTTGATGTGCGCTGCAGGCAGGTATATCTTTGCTTCGGAAAAAAAAGATAATAACGCATTTGCAATTGAGCAGGAAGAATGAGGCAGGAAGGTAAAGGATTTAATCTCGTGGGTGAAAGCCGTTTTATTACTATTCGAACTATTTCTTTCGGTCGTTGAAAGTCGCACAACCATTCAGGGCTTATCCTTTACTTAAACATCAGGGCATAAAAATATCCTGCTCACAATTGCCCCAGGATCGTAAATCGCGAATTATATACCCTCTTTTAAAGGCAAATCTATATACTATCACAGAATTCGTTGTTGAAACTTTGCTATTCAATAAAAAAAAGAAAAAAAAATATGATTACCCTTTTCCTTATTATCTCGTTTACGAATGTAGTAAAGAGATATATTGTGGCATCCGGAAAGCGCGGACTATTTTTTAAACACCACTAACAAAAAACTCCTGTGTACCCCGGTAAAAAAAACCGCTCATCCCGAAATACTTCATTAAATTTATTTCCTATTCATTCATCAATAAAGTTAATCCCATGAAAAACACAACTTCTGTTCGCCTGCTTTTTGCAGGAATTTGTATTTTAACATTATCAGTATTCTCTTCCTGCAAAGAATATGTGGTTAAACCAGAAGAGATTCAAGCTTATCTTGATAAAGGAGTCGACCTTACCATCACGCTACCAGCCGGATCATCTTTTGACCTCGTTGACGTTAACGGTCAACGTTTAGTTCCGGGTGGTGAAAAATTAGAATCCCCTGCTGTGCCTCAATCAACACCTGTTGACAGCCCTGCGAATAACGGTGGACAAAACGGTATTAAGAAATTCCGGCATGCCGGTGCATTCATACAGGAGGCATACGCAGGTGTCGGCGCCTACCAGTGTCCGGATGTTTGCTCCATTATCATTAGAACACCACAGTAAATCAAATCTGTAAAATGACAGCTGAAGGATTTTCAGCAAAGGAAAAGCATGCGGGAGCGACAAGGTATGCCTTGCTTCTGCCGCATTCACTTTCAATATGGGTATTACTTCAAATCCTTGTATTTGGTTGCAGCAATTTTTCAAATGCGCAGGCAAATGAACCAGCATTCAATAACCTGCTGACGGAGCTTGAGTCTCAAAAATTAATTGTCGATGCAATTGAACAGGATAACCAGGGGTTCATCTGGTTTGGTACTTACCAGGGCCTGATCAGGTTTGATGGTGTGGGTTATGAACGCTTCCTCCCGGAATCAAAAAACAATCGTTCCATTTCCGACAACCAGGTGAGGGTATTGTATAAAGACTCGCATGGTGACCTATGGATAGGGACCCGTCATGGCTTAAACAGGT